>JABFWM010000122.1 GCA_013362195.1 Acidobacteriota bacterium | reverse complement strand
GCGTCGCCGCCGCGCAGCGCCTCCGGCGCGGCCTTCGCGAGCCCGACATCGGCGGGGTGCAGGTAGAACGTGTTGACCGCACCGTCGCGGCACTCGGAAATTTTCGTGTAGCCCGTCGTCGAGATCTCGTCGAGGCCGTCCGCGCCGTGCACGACCCAGGCGCGTTCGGATCCGAGCTGCGCGAGCGATCGCGCGACGAGTTCGGTCAGCTCCGGCCGCGGCACCCCGACGAGCTGCCGCGACGCGCCCGCCGGATTGGTCAGCGGGCCCAGCAGGTTGAACGCGGTCCGTACGCCCAGCTCGCGCCGGGTCTGCGCGGCGTGCCGCATCGACGGGTGGAACGTCGGCGCGAAGAAGAACGCGATGCCGGCTTCATCGAGGCAGCGCTCGGCCGCCTCGGGAGTCGCGCTGACGTTGACCCCGAGCGCCTCGAACAGATCCGCGCTGCCGCACCGGCTCGACACGCTGCGGTTGCCATGTTTCGCGACGCGCACGCCGCATGCGGCCACCACCAGCGCGGCCACGGTCGAGACGTTGAAGGTGTGCGCGCGATCGCCGCCGGTGCCGCACGTGTCGAACACCGGCGCGAACGAACGCTGCAGCCTGGTCGCCTTCGCGCGCATCGTGCGCGCCAGGCCGACGATCTCCGCGGGCCGCTCCCCTTTCATCGCCAGGCCGATCAGAAAGCCGGCAATCTGCGACGGCTGGGCCTGGCCGTCCATGATCGCCTCCATGGCCGCGGCCGCTTCGTCGACGGTGAGGTCGACCCGATGCTGCAGCTTCTCGATCAGGCCCGCGAACATGGCAGCTCCAGGAAGTTGCGCAGGATCTTGCGGCCCTCGCCGGTCAGCACCGACTCGGGGTGGAACTGCACGCCGTGGATCGGCCAGTCCCGGTGCCGCAGTCCCATGACGACGCCATCGTCCGTACGCGCGGCGATTTCCAGCGGACCGGGCGTCGGGTCCGCCACCACGAGCGAGTGGTATCGCCCGGCGACGAACGGCTGCGAGACGCCGTGGAACACCCCGCGCCCGTCGTGCTGCACCGACGAGGTCTTGCCGTGCATCAGCATCGGCGCGCGGACCACGTCGCCGCCAAACGCGTAGCCGATCGCCTGATGGCCGAGGCAGACGCCCAGCACCGCCACCCGGCGGCCCAGCGCCTTGATGACGTCCACGCTGATGCCGGCGTCTTCCGGGCGCCCCGGGCCCGGCGAGATCACGATATGGGAGGGATGCATCGCCTCGACGTCTCCGACGGTGATCTCGTCATTGCGCCGCACCGTCGGCGCATGCCCCAGCTCGCCCAGGTACTGCGCGAGGTTGAACGTGAACGAGTCGTAATTGTCGATGAGGAGAATCACAGCTCCGTCTCCGCCATCTCGATGGCCTGCAGCAGCGCGCGCGCCTTGTCGCGCGTCTCTTCGTACTCCGCCGCGGCGTTCGAATCGGCGACGATGCCGGCACCCGCCTGCACCCGCGCCACGCCGTCGCGGATCGTGATCGTCCGGATCGCGATGCAGAAGTCGAGATTGCCCGCGAAGTCGATGTAGCCCACCGCTCCCGCGTAGAGCTCACGGCGCGTCGGTTCGAGCTGCGACAGGATCTGCATGGCGCGAATCTTCGGCGCGCCCGAGACGGTGCCCGCCGGAAAACAGGCGACGAGCGCGTCGAGATGATCGCGGTCGTCGGCGAGCGTGCCTTCGACGGTCGAGACGAGGTGCATGACGTGGGAATACCGCTCGAGCGCCATGTACTGCGGCACGCGCACGCTGCCGTATTCGGAGACGCGGCCCACGTCGTTGCGGCCGAGATCGACCAGCATCACGTGCTCGGCGCGCTCCTTCTCGTTGCGCTTCAGCTCCTCGGCGAGGCGCAGATCCTCCTCGTCGCTGCGGCCGCGCGGACGCGTGCCGGCGATCGGATGGGTCTCGACGCGGCGGCCTTCGACGCGCACCAGCATCTCGGGGGACGACCCGACAATCGCGAGACCGCCCATCCGGATGAAGTACATGTAGGGCGACGGATTGACGTGGCGCAGCGCGCGATAGACGGTGAACGGCTCGGCCTCGACCTTCGTCTCGAACCGCTGCGAGAGCACCGCTTGATAGATGTCGCCCGCGCCGATGTGCTCCTTGATCGTCCGCACACCGGCCTCGAACCGATCGCGCGTGACGTTCGAGCCCACGGCCGGCGCCGGCCCGCGCCGCGGCGGCGGCTGCGACAGACTGCGTTCGAGCTCGCGCTCGAGGAACTGAATCTTGGCGCACGCGAACTGATAGAGCGCGCTGAGGTCCTCGTCCGCGGTGACGCGCGCGTTCGCGATCACCAGGATCCGGTGCTTCACGTGATCGAACGCGAGCACGGTATCGAACAACATGAAGCCCGCGTCGTCTTCGATGGCGTCCGATGTGGCCCACGCGGCGTTCGACCACGCGTCGTCGAGCGCGGGTTCGAAGGCCGACGACGCGTCGTAGCCGATGAACCCGACGGCGCCGCCGGTGAACCGCGGCAGATCCGGCACGAACGGGGCGCGGAACTCGGCCATCAACCGCCGCAGGACCGGGACGAACGGCTCGCTCGATTCGGTGGTGACGCCGGAGCGGTCGATGATCGTCTTGCCCTGCTTCGCGCGGAGCACGAGGAACGGGTCCTTGCCGAGAAACGAGTACCGGGCGACCTGCTCCCCGCCTTCCACGCTCTCGAACAGGAACGCGTAGTCGGAGTGCTCCGCGATCTTGAGAAACGCGGAGACCGGCGTGAGCAGGTCCGCCATGATTTCCTTGACGATCGGCACGAAGGTGCCGCGCCGCGCGAGCTCGACGAATTCCTCAAACGACGTTTGCTTCATGGCCACAGAAGTGAACGGATCCGCAAATCAGTTGCCGACGGGTGAACGACGGAATAAGAGAGCCACTCAAGACACAGAAAAACACCGGAACCCTTCACACGAATAAACCACCACGGATGGACACGGCGACTCTGTTCCCCGCATCAGCGCTTCGCGCGGCACGCCGCAGACACCTGCCTCAGTCATAGGCAATCGTCCCTGCCGATCGGCTCGCCAGCGTCTGCTCGGCAATCGTGGTGAACAGGCCTCCGGGAGGACGCTGGCCGGTCCAGATCTCGAACTGCCGTTCGGCCTGCGCGACCAGCATCTCCAGGCCGCCGATCGCCGTGCAGCCCCGCGTCTGCGCGAGCTCGAGCAACGGCGTCAGCGGCGGGTCGTACACGAGGTCGTACACGATCCGCCCGTCGAGCGCGAGATCGACCGGCGTGCCGGGCACCGCGCGGCTGCCGACGGGCGTCGCGTTGACGAGCAGATCCCACGAGCCGGGCGCGGGCGGCCACGCGGCCGTCGCCACGCTCACCGCGGCGGCGGCTTCGCGCGCGGCCTCGGAGCGACG
>JABFWM010000190.1 GCA_013362195.1 Acidobacteriota bacterium | reverse complement strand
GGCCCGTGATCCTTTCAGCGTCGGGGGACGGCGGAGTGTTGTGCGATCCGCCGCAGGCCGCCAGACCGAGCGCCATCACCAGGGAGAGGCGCTGGCGAGCGTACTCGCGCATCAATCTATAATCGCACGATGACGGCGTCGCGGGCGATTGCCGTACTCATCCTGTGCGCGATCGTCATCACGCTCGTCGCGCAGAGCCCGCTGCGGCTTCGCACCTACGCATCCGGCTTCACCAATCCACTCGCGATGGTCCAGGACCCCGCCGACCGAGCGGTGCAGTTCGTCGTCGAGCAAGGCGGACGCATCCGCGTGGTGCGTGACGGCGTCGTCGCCGACGCCGATTTCCTCGATCTGCGCAACGCCATCGTGTCCGGAGGCGAGCAGGGGCTGCTCGGCCTCGTGTTCGCCCGCGATGTGGCGAGCCGGCGCTTCTTCGTGAACTTTACCGACCGCTCCGGCAATACCGTGGTCGCGCGCTTCCAGCGATCCACGAACAACCCGCTCGCCGCCGATCCGAACTCGCGCGTCGATCTGCGGTGGAGTACGGGCTTCGCGTTCATCCGCCAACCGTTCGCGAACCACAACGGCGGCCATCTCGCGTTCGGACCGGACGGCTTCCTGTACGTCGGCCTGGGCGACGGCGGCTCGGGTGACGCTCCGGATCACCGCGCGCAGGACCCGACGGAGCTGCTCGGCAAGATGCTGCGCATCGACGTCAACGTGCCCGACGCGCACCCGAACGGCTACGTCATCCCGCCGGACAATCCGTTCGTGAACACGCCCAACGCACGGCCGGAAATCTGGGACTTCGGCCTGCGCAACCCGTGGCGGTACAGCTTCGACGATCCGTCGCGCGGCGGCACCGGCGCTCTCGTCATCGCCGACGTCGGACAGAACCGGATCGAGGAAATCGACTACGAGCCGCGCGGCCGCGGCGGACGCAACTACGGCTGGCGCAACCGCGAAGGGGCGCACGACTACGTCACGTCGCGCCCGCCCGCGTTCCTGCCGTTGATCGACCCGATCTTCGAGTACGACCACAGCGTCGGCGCCTCGATCACGGGTGGCTATGTGTACCGAGGCTCGAGCCTGGGACCGGAGTATCAGGGGCGGTACTTCTTCGCCGACTTCGTTCGCGGCCGCGTCTGGTCCATCGCCCTGGCCGTTGAGCCGTCAAACGGCGAGGCGCGCGCGTCGGCATTGCTGGAGCACACGAATGAGCTCGGCGGCGCGAACCAGCTCGGGAACATCAGCTCGTTCGGGGAGGATGCGGACGGCGAGCTGTACCTCGTCAGCTACTCGCGGGGCATCGTGTTCAAGGTGGCGGGGCCCTTGACTGCGCCGCCCACTCCGCTCAATCCGCGCATTGTCAGGTAATTCGTGCTCCTGTGAGCTGACGCACGCGACGGGGAGAACGGGCGTTGGTTTTTCGTACCGACGGTGATGGCCCGCTCCGCCTTCTCCGTGCTCCGCGCGTCCGTCAGCGTGCCGGCCTGCCGGTGACCTCGTGGCGGCGGCGATCGGAAGGGGCTGACGGTGGATACAATATCGACGTGGATCTGCGTCAGCTCGAGATCCTGCGCGCGATCGCGGAGGCCGGCTCGTTCACCAGAGCGGGCGCGAAGCTGCACGTGTCGCAGTCGGCCATCAGCCGCCAGATCCTGCTGCTCGAAGAGGAGTTCGGCGAGCCGCTGTTCATCCGATCGGTCGGCCGCGTGCAGATGACGCCCACGGGCGAGGCGCTGCTGCAGTTGAGCCATCGCGTCTTCGCCGACATCCGCGATACCGCCTCGTCGATTCTCGATCACCAGCGGACGCTCACGGGCACGCTGACGATCGGCGGCGGCATGACGGTCGGCATGTACGTGTTCCCCGCGCTCCTCAAGGAGTTCAGCCGCATCCATCCGGGCGTGGAAATCAAGGTCGTGACGTCGGGAGCGGCGCGCATGCTCCGGCAGCTGCGCGCCGGGACGGTGGATCTCGCGCTCCTGACGCTGCCGATCAGCGACACCGTGCTGCGCGCCGATCCGGTGATGCGCGAGGAGATGCTGCTCGTGCTCCACCCGGACCATCCGCTGGCCAAGGAAGCGTCGGCGATCACCGCCGCGCAGCTGCACGGGCAGCCCTTCATCACCTTCGAGCCCGGTTCGAACACGCGGCGCGTCATCGACGAGTTCTTCGTCCGGGAAGAAATCGCGCCGCGCGTCGTGGCCGAAACCGAGAACGTGGAGATTGCGAAAGCGATGGTGGGGGCGGGACTCGGGATCAGCCTGGTGCCGTTCCAGGCGATCGCGCGCGAGGCGGCAGCCGGCACGCTGCGCTACGCGCGTGTGGCCGGGCCCCCGCTCGTACGGACGACGGGGTGGGTCTACCTGCAGACCGCGCGCGTGCCGCGGATGGTACAGGCGATGATGGAAACGCTGATGCGCGTCGCGCCGCACCTCAATCTCACGCCGGACAGCGAACCGGCCTGACGCGGACGCGCGGACCGCGGCGGGCGATCAGGCCTCGGAGCGCGCCGCCTGCGACCTGGCTGCCGCCTTCGCCTCGAGCTCCTTCTGACCGCGAAGGATGCTGCACCAGTCTTTGTGCTCCGCGATCGGCATGCCGCACTCGACACAGACGCGCACGCGCTGCCGGGGGGGTTCGGGCGTGCGGTTGAATAGCTTCTGCAGGAAAGTCATCGGATCTCCAGGTTCGAGCGTTCCTATCCTGAGACGGAAGATCGGGCCCGGAGGTTTGCAGAAAAATTACCCGCGATACACCGTCGACCAGAGCGGCAACAGAGCCGTAAACGTCTGGTCGAGCCATCCGACGAGTTTCCCGGCGTCCTTCAAGGTGTCCTCGTGGTCGGGATGATCGAGGAAGAGCCAGCGGCCGCAGAAGATCCACCCGACGTCGCGCGGCTGGCGGAGATCGATCAGCCAGGAGACCGCCTGGGCGGGCAGCAGATCGATGGCCGGCCGCTCGTCGTCGTACTGAATGAACCCGCCATTCGCCCCCATCCAGTCCGTCAGCAGCTGGCGCCAGGTGGACGAGACGAGCTGCTGGAAGCGTTCGAAGTAGGCGGCGGCGCGTTCGACTCCGGCGTCGCGGTGGCCGTGCGCATCGTCGTGCGTGAGATCGAAGGCGATGCCGGCGCGCATGCAGTGACGGCCGGCGCGGGTCGCCGCCATCCAGCCGATGTTGATCTGCGGCTCCCATCGGCCGCCGTACTGAAACGCGAAGATGTGTCCCGGGCCGCGCGGATAGAAGCTGTCGCGGCGAAAGAGCCAGCTTCCCGCGCGCCCGGCGCGGTTGCGCGCTTCGACGATCCGGCTGGCGAACCGCCGATCGTTGGCGGCCATCAGCAGCGATTCGATGCGCGGCGCAAGCGCGTCGACCGCGGACGCTGGCGCGAGATGGGCGAGGCCG
>JABFWM010000229.1 GCA_013362195.1 Acidobacteriota bacterium | reverse complement strand
ACATTCGGTAACTATCTGTCGTTTCATGCGTTGTTCCAGCCGAACCTTTCGGGCACCACCTTTGCTGTTTCCCGTTCCGGAGGGTGGATGCCCGCTCGAGCTCTCGCGTGTGCCGTGGTCGCGCTGATCGGTGCGACCGCGTGCGGCACGATCTCCGAACCGAAACAGCGCAGCCGCGACGCCGCGACGCTCGCGCTCAGGAAACTCGCTGCCGCCACGCGCGCCCCTGTGTTCGTCACCCGCGATCGCGAGGGCACACGCCTGTGGGGCCTCGTCAAAGAGTTCTATCAGAAGCGGGACTACGCGCCAGCGTGGATCGACGGCAATGCCCCGCGGCCGCAGATGGACGACTTCATCGCCGCGCTGCAGCGTGCGGATCGTGAAGGGCTCGACCCCGAGCTCTACAACGCGTCGACACTCGCGCGGCGGCGCGCGGATGCCAGCAGGGGCTTTCTCTCGAAGAAGGGGTTCGAGGCCACCGAGGCGGGCGCGCTCGACGCGTGGCTCACCTATCTGTACATGGAGTACGCGTCCGACCTCGCCAACGGCTTGTCGGATCTGGCGCACGCCGATCCCAACTGGCAGATTCGCGGTCAGACGTTCGATCCCCTCGCGACGCTCGCCGCCGCCCTCGACCAGAACGCCATCTCGAAGTCGCTCGACGATCTCGTGCCGCGCGATCCGCAGTACACGGGACTGCGCAAGGCGCTCGCGGACTACCGGCAGATCGCGGCGAAGGGCGGGTGGCAACCGGTGCGGGCGATCGGCAAGATCAAAATCAAACCGGGCCAGCGCCACGCGCTGGTTCCGGTGATCGCACGGCGCCTGGCCGTCAGCGGTGACTATACCGGCGAGGTGCAGGAGACCGACACGGCCTACGGCCCGCCATTGCAGGAGGCGGTCAGGGCGTTCCAGCGCCGGCACGGGCTCGAACCCGACGGGGTGATCGGCCCTGCGCTCGTGGCGCAGCTCAATGTGCCGATCGACGCGCGCGTGCGACAGATCGCCCTCAATCTCGAACGGTGGCGCTGGCTGCCCCGCGATCTCGGCGACCGCCACATCATCGTCAACATCCCCGAATACCGGCTGGAGGTCTGGGACCGGGGCCGCGTCCCGCTCGCCATGCGGGTTGTCGTCGGGAAGAAGGACACGCCGACGCCGATCTTCTCCGATCGAATGACGTATCTCGTGTTCGCCCCCTACTGGAACGTCCCGCCCGACATCGTCGAGAAAGAGACGCTGCCGTCGGTCATGAACGACCCGGGTTTTCTCGATCGAGCGAACATGGAAGTCGTCGACACGAAGGGCAACCCGGTGGATCCCGAGGCGGTGGATCTCAGCAACCCCGCCGCGTATCGCTTCCGGCAGCGGCCGGGCACATCGAACTCGCTCGGCCTCGTGAAATTCATGTTCCCGAACCAGTTCAACGTCTACCTGCACGATACGCCGGCGGATTCGCTGTTCGCGCGCGCGACGCGGTCGTTCAGCCACGGCTGCGTGCGGCTCGAGCAGCCGGAGGCGCTCGCGGCATACGTGCTGGCGGATCAGCCCTCGTGGACGGCCGAGAAGATCGCCGAGGCCATGCACGGCGACGAAGAGACGATCGTGAAGCTGCGCTCGCCGATCCCCGTGTATCTCGGATACTGGACGGCGCGGGTCGCGCCCGACGGGTTGCTCCACTTCAACGACGACATCTACGGCGTCGACGCGCGCCAGACGCAGGCGCTGACCGAGCGGCTCGCGCGCCTGAGGGAACACGCGGCTGAAGCCGCCACCGCGGCGGCCGATCTCAAGTCGGTGGTGAAGCGCGCGATGTAGCGGACGCTAGCGGATTTTCTTCGCGCGGCGGCCGTTCGACGAGGCCGGGACCTCGCCGGTGCGGGCCGCTTTCAGGTACCCCGCCATCTCGTCGACGAGATCCTGGGGAAGGCATGGCTTGGCGATGAAGCCATCGCAGCCGGCCAGGCGGGCGCGTTCCCAGTCCGCGGCGAGCGCGTGCGCGCTGAGCGCGACGATGAGCAGGTGCGCCGTTTGCGGGTCGGCGCGAAGGCGCTTCGTCGCTTCCCAGCCGTCGAGGCCGGGAAGCGAGAGGTCCATCAGGATCAGATCGGGATCGTGCTCGCGCGCGAGCTTGATTGCGGCATGGCCATCGGCGGCGGTGTCGACGGCGAACCCCGAGAACTCGAGGTACTCGCGGTACATGTCGCGGGCGTCCACGAAGTCCTCGACCAGCAGAATGAGTGGTTTCGTCCGCATGCGTGTCACGCCGTTCGCGGACGCCGGTGCCCGTCGATCACCGACCGGATGGCGTCGTGCAGATCCTCCTGCGTGCAGGGCTTGGGCAGGATCGCGTCACAGCCCGCGCGTTCGGCGCGCGTCGGATCCTGTGCGTAGGGCGCGTAGCCGGTGACCGCGATCACGGGAATATGACGCGTCCGCGGATCGTTTTTCAGGCGGCGCGTCAATTCGTAGCCGTCAATCCCGGGGATGTAGAGGTCGGTCACGACCACGTCTGGCGCGACCTCGATGGCGCGTTCGAGCGCCTGCCGTCCGTTGTGCGTCGCCGCGACCTGAAACCCTGCCTGCTCGAGCCATTCGGCAAACAACCGCCGCCCGTCCCGATCGTCTTCAACCAGCAGGACCAGCCGCCCCGGATAAGACCCCACCGGCCCGCCAGTATAACAGCGCGCGTCGCATTCGCCAGGAAAACGAATGCCGGCTCTGCGGCAGCCGCGCACCGCACGATGGTTCGCGGTGGTCTTTACGGTTGAGCGACGAATGCGATGCGATCGCCGGCGGGATTGACCGCCAGCCGCGAGACCCGCCTGAGCCCGAGCCGATCGAGCGCAGCCACCGGGCGCCACGCCGCCTCGCCGCGGCGCCACGCATACAGCACTTCCCCGCGCGCCATCAGCAGCGTGCCGTCCGGCGTCCACGCCACGTCCGCTTCGTCGCCGCCGGGCAGCGCGCGCGTCAGCGTTCGCACGTCGCCGGTCACTGGATTCAGCTCGTTGATGGTCAGCGCCGCGTCAGCGCCGACGCCGTCGCGCTGAACGAAGCTGATCGTGTGGCCGCCCGGCACCGGCTGGAGCGATCGCGCGATGTTGGTCGCCACGACGCGCGTGGTGCCCGCGCGCGTGTCGGCGACCTGCAACGTCGCCGGACGGCCGAGCACGTAGAGCGCCACGGTGTGATCGTCCGACCACGCGTGATACCCGACCGGTTTCACCGTCTCGAGCACGAGCCGCGGCTCGCGGCCGTCGGACGTGAAACGCCAGAGGCGCTGCGTGGCGTCCGGATCGAGCTCGACGCGCACCACCGAGAGATCGCCCGACGGCGTGATCGTCGGCGAGTACTCGCTCTCCGGGGTCCGCGTGACCTGCGACAGCGTGGCACCCGCGAGGTCGTACCGGTAGATGTCGGTTTGCGTGCCGCCGCCGCGGACCGACGTGAACAGGATCGCGCGTCCGTCGGGCGTGAAGAATGGCTGGTTGTCGTAGCCGGGATTGTTGGTGATGTTGACGGGCGCGCCAACGTCGATGCGGGTGTCCGTGATGGTCAGCGGTGCGAGGTAGATCTCCGTGTCGGGCCGCGTGGTCTGCGGCGCCGCCGCCGCTGGCGGGGGGGCCGGCGATTCGAACTCGAGAAAAATCTCGCGATCGGCCGGCGTCACGCCTCCGCCGACGTCGCCGATGGTCCACAACAGTTCCTGGACCGAGGTCGGCGCCGCGGCGAGATGCGCCATTTTCTCGTCGCTCAGACCGGCGATCATTCCTTCGACATCGATGTCGAGAATCGTCGCGCGATTGCCGTCCCGTGCCGGCGCGTTGGTCCTCAGCAGCGGCATGTCGAGCGCGACGGCGAACGCGACGCGCATGCCTTTCGCGGCTTCCTTGATTTTGTGCTCGAGCCGCAGGTTGCGCGGCTCGGGCGGGTGGGGCTGGCTCTCGCCTTCCATGCGCGTCTCCGGCATGTGGACCAGGAGCAGCCGGTCCCCGTTCTCGTGCGGACGCATGGAAAAGGTCATCACCGGCGATTCGGTGGTGCCCGCACCGAACTCGGCATGTCCAGGCACGCTGAGCACTGGCGGAAACGTGAGCCGAAGCCGGGTCACGTCGGCAAACGACACCACGGTCGTGCGGACCACGCCGTCCGCCGTGTTCTCGAGGGTCGTATCCTCGATCTTCACCGGCCCGCCGAGCAGAGCGGCGAGTTGCTGATCGGTGGGCGGCGTCAACGAGTCTTCCGCGCTCTTCAGCTCGGACGGCGCGATCGCCAGCAGCTCCTGGAAGGCACGAAACTGCCGCTCGTAGAGGCGCGACGTGATGATCGCGCGGCCGTGTCCGTCGGGCGCGACCTGAAGGACGAGGCTGCTCGAAAGGCACGCCTGCAGCGTGAGCGTCAGCACGAGCGCCAGCGCGCCGATCGGGTGTCTCACGCCCGGAGTATAGTCCCGGGAATGCACCCGGCGCTCGCCCCGGTGGTGATCGTGTTGGGAAGCGCGGCGTCGTACATCGTCGGCATGCTGCTCGGCATGCCCACTCTGGTGCCGGTGCTCAACGTCGTTCCCGCGCTCCCCTTCATGATCGCGTCGCTCGCGCGCGGCCGCGTCGGCGAGGCGATCGGACGCATGCTGATCTGGGCGGCGGCGCTCGCCGTCTGTGCGACGGCGGCCTCGTATCTGGCGCCGGTCGAAACCGGCCAACTGTTCGTTCGCGGCGACGCGTACCGGCGCGAGATGTTTCTGTTCATCGTGACGGGTCAGGGGCCTGAAGGACACCTCCGGCAGTTCCTGCCCCAGCATGCCGCACACGCGGCGATCTTCTGCGGGCTCGCGCTCGCGACGGGCAGCGTGCTGGCCATGCCGCTCGGCGCGGTCCTGATGAATGACATGGGCCACTACGTCGGCGCGCTCGCGTCGGCCAGCCTCCATCCCTGGCGCGCGCTGGTGCTCGCATGGGTGCCGTGGGCCATCGTCCGCATTGCCAGCTTCGTCACCTTCGGCGTGGTCCTCGGCGCGCCGCTGCTCTCGCTGGTCGGGGGCTTCGAGTATCGCCTCCGCGATCAGCGCCGATGGATCCTGCTCGCGATCGCGGGACTGCTGCTCGACGTCGCGTTGAAGTGGATGCTCGCGCCGTGGTGGCGCCTGCTGGTCAAGTCCGCCGCCGGATGGTGAGCGGAACGCCGCGCGCTCGCCCTCCGCCGCCGACCCGTATATGATCGCGGGCGCCATGTTGATCAGCGCAGCCGTGGCGATGACGTGTGCCGTGGTGGCGTCTGCGGCCGCGGCGCCGGCCGTCGAGCGGCGGCCGATCTGTGCGCCGCGAGCGGCGCTGAACGGAGACCGCATCATGTCGGACGCTCCCAAGAGCGCGTTCGAGCTGGCGATGGAACGGCTGCGGAAGAAGGACGCCGAAGCCGGCATCCAGGAACAGAAACTGACCGACCAACAGAAGGCCGCGATCGCCGAGGCGCGCTCGATCTACGAAGCGCGGGTCGCCGAGCGGCAGATTCTGCACCGCAGCAACGTGCTCGGCGCGCGGAGCGCGGAAGAGCGCGAGACCATCGACGAGGAATACCGCCGCGATCTCGACCGGTTCGCCAGCGATCGCGACGCGAAGATCCGCCGCATCCGCGACGGCGAACAGCCGTCGTGAACGGCGCCGCCACCGTGCCGGCGTGGTTCGCGTTGCCGGCGGCGAACACTGGCGGGCCGATGCCGCGGCCGGCCGGGCAGCGTGATCGATAAGCTGCGCGCGATCGCACGGCGGGCCGCGCGGCCCGACGCGGCGGTCGGGGCCGGGAGTCTGATCAGCCGTCTCGCCGGGCTCGTACGCGTACGGATCTTCGCGCACTATTTCGGCCTCCGCGACGCCGCGGACGCGTTCAATGCCGCGTTCCGCATCCCCAACCTCCTGCAGAACCTGTTCGGCGAAGGCGCCCTTTCGGGATCGTTCATCCCCGTGCATGCCGGCCTGCGGGCGCGCGGCGAACACGAGGCGGCGGCGCAAACCGCGCGCACGGTGTTCGCCCTGCTCGCCCTGGCGATCTCGCTGCTGGTGCTGCTTGGCGTCGTCGCGGCGCCGGTGCTCGTGGACCTGATCGCGCCAGGCTTCGGCGGCGGCAAACGCGACCTCACGGTCACGCTGGTGCGTGTGCTGTTCCCCGGCGCCGGCATTCTCGTGATCTCGGCGTGGTGCCTCGGCGTCCTCAACAGCCACGGGCGGTTCCTGCTCTCCTACACGGCGCCGGTGGCGTGGAACGCCGCGATGATCGCCACGCTCCTCGTCTTCGGCCGCGGACGCGATCTCGATACGCTCGCCCTGTACCTGGCGTGGGGATCGGTGGTCGGGAGTGCGCTGCAGTTTGGCGTGCAGGCCCCGGCCGCGTGGGCGCTCTCCCGCGGCGGCGCGCTCGCGCTGAGCGTGCCGGTGCGCCAGGCGGTGCGCAACTTCATGCCGGTGCTCGTCAGCCGCGGCGCGGTGCAGATCACCGGCTACATCGACGCGATGATCGCCAGCCTGCTGCCGACCGGCGCGGTGACCGGCCTGACCAACGCGCAGCTGCTCTACACGCTGCCGGTGAGCCTCTTCGGCATCGCGATCTCCGCGGCGGAGCTGCCCGCGATGTCCGGAGACGCCGCGCGCGACAGCGCGCCGGGCGGCCGCAGCGACGCGCTGCGGCGGCGGATCGATGCCGGCCTGCAGCGTCTTGCCTTCTTCATCGTGCCCTCGGCGGTTGCGTTCGTGTCGCTCGGCGACGTCGTCGCCGCAACGCTGCTGCAGACGGGGCGCTTCCGCCCGGAAGATTCGCGGTACGTCTGGGCGATCCTGGCGGGCTCGTCGGTCGGACTGCTCGCGACCACCATGGCGCGGCTCTACTCGGTTGCGCACTACGCGCTCGGCGACACGAAGCGCCCGCTGCGCTACGCGCTCGTACGGCTCGTGCTGGTGACGACGCTCGGGTATGCGTGCGCGATTCTGCTGCCGCCGGTGATCGGCCTGGCGCCCGAATGGGGCGCGGCCGGCCTGACCGCGTCAGCGGGCGTGGCGGGATGGGTCGAATTCGTGCTGCTGCGCCACAGCATCACCACGCGGATTGGATCCACCGGCGTCCGCGCGAGCCACATGGCGCGGTTGTGGAGCGCCGGCCTGGCCGCGGCCGTGATCGCGTGGGCCGTCAGGATGATCGTGCCGCCGTTCGGACCGCTCCTCCGCGGCGCGGTCGTGTTGCCGGCCTTCGGCGCGAGCTATCTCGGGGTCGCGCTGCTGCTCGGCATATCGATCCCGGGCGTGCGCAGACGTGGGTGAGCGCGCTGACGCTCGGGTAACCGGACGAACGAAATCGTAAGCGGCGCACCGCCTCGCGCCGCGCAAACCACTGACACGCCGTCGTCGGTCACCGTGGCGCGCTGATTGCCCGCGCCGGAGGCGTGATGACCGGCCTTCTCATGGCGCTGCTGGTGGCGAGCGGTGTTCCGGATCACCGCAGTCTTCAACCGGAGGGTGCACGCGACCGGGCGCGCGCGCACGCGGCGCTTCGCGACAACGCTGGCGCCGTCGACACGCACGCGACTCGCGCGGCGGGTGCGCCGTGGGATCGCGCGCGCCTCGTGGACGCGCTCGAGCGGCTGCTTCGCACCGGCGAACCGCGTCATGCCACGCACGACGAAGGCCAGGAGCTCGACGACGCGTTGAAGCTGGCCCTGGCGTCCGGAGCCGACGCCGAGCTGCAGGCGCTCGCCACCCGTGCGTCGGCGCCGATCGTGCCGTGGATCTGGCGCCCGCTTTCCTCGCGCACCCGTCCCGGCGCACTGCACGTGCGGGCCGAACGCGTGCTCTCGCTGCCCTGGCCGGTTGACTATGCCGCCGACATCGATGCGCGCATCGACGGCGGTCCATGGCAGGCGCTCTTCCGGGTCCGCTCCGGCAGCTCCGACACTCGCCCGATCTCATCGCTGCCGGCAGCCGCGAGAACGCCCGGCTTCCACACGCTCGCGCTGCGCGCGCGGATTCGATACGAGGCTCTGCCGGTCGCGCTGAACAGCCGAGAGACGCGCGAGCTGCCACCAGTGCACTACGGTATCTGGGGATCCGCGGCGGGGGCGCGCGATCCCGTGCGCCCGTTCTTCGACGCGGCGGCCGCCGTGTCCGCCGCGACTCTCGATGCCGCCCTGCCGGACGTCCCGTTGACATCGTGGTTGCGCGAGCTGCCCCAGGATGCGCGGGAGCCCGCGGCGCTCGACTGGCGCGCGGAGTGGTGCGGCATGCACGAATCGCTGTCGGACGAAGGGCTCGTGCCCGGCGACGTGTGCGTCGTCGCGCGCCGCGGCGGCCCGCGGCGGGGGACGCATGCGGAGATCTGGATCAAGGCCGGGAAGCTTCGTCTCGATGGCGGTGCGCCGCGATGGACGCGGGCGCAGCCGTCGCTGGTCGGCGCCTACGTCTACAACGGCGTGACGCGGACGCGCGCCTCGCTCGCCTCCGTTGCCGATCTGCTCACGATGCCGGACGAGGCATGGCCGATCGCGCGCCTGGTCGTGAATGCGGCCGGCATCTCGATCGGCTCGCCGACGATCGTGCCGAACACGCCGACGCCGCTGCGAATCCTGATTGCCAACATGGGCGACGCCGATGTGCACGGCATCGGCATTCACGTGATCGCGGCGTCGGAGGACGATCTGCCGGCGATGCGGCGGACGTTCGTGCGCAGCATTCGCGCCGGCGGCAGCATCGAGATCGAGACGACCGTCACGTTCCCGGCCCGCTACGGTGTCGTCGAGGTGATGCTGGTGCCGGACCACACCGACATCGCGCCCCGCATCGACGACGCGCGCGAGAACCATACCGCGGTGGCGGTCGTCAACCCGCGCGCGGCGCCGCCGGGATACCTCGAACGCGTCTGCGTCAAGGTCGGCCGCTCTGCCTCATCGTCCTGTCCGCGCTGAGCGCCGACGGCGCGCGGATGCCGGGACGCGCTTGACACCCTGCCGTAGTAGTATCCCGGGCATGACACCAACGCCAGAACGACGCCGAGGACCCGATCGTCGCCGCCTCGCGCGTGGCGGACGCCGGCCGGACGACATCGACGGCTACGCTCCGCTCGTGCTCGTGGCCGACGATGACACGGACAGCAACGCACGATGCGAAGCGATACTCGCGGCCCTGCACTTTGCTGTGGCGCCGGCCCGTTCGGCCGACGAAGCCGTCCGCGTCATGCAGGCCCTGCGGCCCGATCTGGTCGTCACGCACCTCCGGGACGAAGGGTCCTTCCGTCAGCAGCTCGGCGCGAACAGCGCCACCGCGGACGTGCCGGTCATCACGGTCACCCCGGAGACCGAGGCGCCCGAGGCGCTGATTGAAGAGATCCGGCGCGTGCTGCGCTCGACCAAGCTCGCCGGCCGACATTAATTACAACCTGATGCGGTGATGCTTGCTCGAGTAGGTGGGCACTTCAGACCGCCGGCGCAGTGGCGGACCTGAACGTTCGCGCTACGCCCGACAGGGCCCGGAATGGCGGCGACAGCGACCGTCTGCCGAACATCACGGCGTTGCGGCGCGTGGTGTTTGTAATGAAGGCTGGATGGGTTTACCTTAAGCCGTAGCCCCCACAGCCGCAGCGACGGCCGCCGCCGGAGCGTCCGCCCTGAGCCGGGACGGATTTGTCATGAACATCCTGCTGTTCTCGATGCCGGACTCGTTCGAGCACACGCCCGTGATCACGATGCGGATGCCGAACGGCGCGCTCGCCTCGCTCGCCGGCAACGTCGACGGCCATCACCGCGTCGCGGTTGCCGACCTCATCCTCGCGCAGCACGACGTCGCCGGCACGGTCGAACGGCTCGTGCAGGAAATCGAGCCCGACCTCGTCGGGTTGTCCGTGATGACCTTCCAGCGCAGGACGGCGCTGCGGATCGCGCGCCTCGTGCGGCGGCTCAGGCCATCGGCCCGCATCGTCGCCGGGGGCTACGATCCGAGCCTTGCGCCCGAGGCGTACGAGCCGCACGACAGCATCGAGTTCATCGTCCGCGGCGAAGGTGACCTGACGTTCCGCGACCTGGTGCGCGCGATCGAGCGACGCGAATACGTCACGCGGATTCCAGGCCTCTCGTACCGCGCCGCCGCCGACGCCGATCGATTCGTGCACAACCCGCCGCGTCCGGTGTCGGCGCTCGACAGCGGGGCCATCAACCCCCCGAACCGCCGCGCGCGCGTCCTGACCGGTTATACCTTCCTCGGCCGTCCGATCGACATCGTCGAGACGTCGCGCGGCTGCACCTACGACTGCAGCTTCTGCTCGATCATCGAGATGCGCGGCCGCAACTTTCACACCTTCGCGTTCGATCGGGTCCTGGCCGACATCGCCAACGCCCGCGCCCTCGGCGCGCGCGCGATCTTCATCGTCGACGACAACGTCACCCTCAACGTGCGGCGCTTCGAGGCGCTGTGCCGCGCGATCATCGACGCCGGCCTCAACGACATCCACTACATCGTCCAGGCGATGACCTCGTCGATTGCCGCGCACGGCGACACGCTTGCACCCGCCATGCGCCAGGCCGGGTTCCGCTACGTGTTCCTCGGGATCGAGAACATCCTGGACGAGGACCTCGCGTTCCTCAAAGCGGCGGCCAAGAATGCGGCGCGCGAGGGCGGCCGAACGATCGGCAACGCCTCGATGCAGGCCATCGAGTACCTGCATCGGGAGGGGATGGAAGTCGTCGGCGGCATCATTGTCGGGAACCCCGACGACACGCGTGAATCGATCGAGCGCAATCTGGCCTTCGCGCGCCGCTACGTCGACTGGCCCTACATCCAGCATCCCACGCCCTATCCGGGAACGCCGATGACGGAGGAATTCCGGACGCGCGATCTGATCGTCAACGATCGGGTGGAAGAGTACGACGGGACGACGGCGGTGGTGCGGACCGCGCATCTCGACGCCGAGGACATCGAGTTCATGCGCTGGCGCGCCGAGCGGTGGATGAAGGTGCGCCATCTGCCGTCCGTACTCCGGCATTACCCGCGGTTCGTCCTCACGCACCTGCCGCAGATGATGGCGCACACGTTCCGCGGCAGCACGTGGCGGTCGGCGCTCGGCCTCGAGAGCGAGCGCGCCGTGTTCCGGCGCTACAAGACGATCAGGACGCGCGAGCGGGACTACATGCCGGACGACGCGATGGTCCGCCTGAAGCCGGAAGCGACGGAACGCGAGGCGGCGACAGCGGAGCAACCCGCTCAGGTCTGATCGACGAAGTACGGGATCGCGCGGAGGCCCATGGCGGCCACGAAGCAGACGAGCGCGGGCACCGCGAACCATTCGTAGACGGGCACGTCCTGCACGTAGACCGAGCTCACCAGGCGCGACTTCTCCATCGCGTCGATCGCGCGTGATGCCGCGAGCAGGTCGCGCTCCGACTCCGCGTTGAAATGCCGGCCGCCGTTGCGCTCGACGGTCGTCATCAACTGCTGGACCGCGGGCTTCTCCCGCACTTCCTCCGCCAGATCGACGCCGACGACGTGGACCCGGATGCCGGCGTCCCTGGATTCCGCCAGCACCTCGACCGGATCGCGGCCGCGGTTGTACTCGCCGTCGGTGAAGAGCACGATTACCTGATGACCGCGGGACCCCGCCTTCGCCTGGCGCGACAGCATGTAATTCGACAGGGCGAGGCCGTCGCCGATCGCCGTCTGCCCTTCGTTCTGCAGGATCTGATCGTCGATCATGTCCACGTAGCGCAGCAGATACTCGTGATCGAACGTCAGCGGACTGACGACGTAGGGGTTGTCCGAGAAGACGACGAGCCCGATGCGATCGTCGCGGCGCGAGCGGATGAACGTTCGGATCGCGGCCCTGGTCGCCTCGAGGCGGGTGCGCACGCGCCTGGTGATGGTCGCGGCCGCGGCCGGACCCTTCGCGCCGCCCATCTGCTCCTGCATGCTCGACGACAGGTCCAGCAGCACGACGATGTCGAGCCCGCGCGACTCGACCTCGGTCTGCGAGTACGGGATCACCGGCTGGAGCAGGGCCGCGCCCAGCAACAGCATCGCGATCGCGAGCACCGCGAACGGCAGCCGCCTGACGATCGACGCGCGGTAGGCGCGCGCGTCCAGGGCGCGGACCATCGTGGACGCGGCAAAGCGCCAGCGGACGCGCCACTTCAGCAGCGCGATGAGCACGAACGCCGCCGCGAGCCACGGCGCGAGCCACGGCTGGAGGACGCGAATCATCGTCGGACCTCGATCAGCTGCTCGGCCTCCGACAGCGCGTCGCGGCACGCCTCCGCGCTCGGCGGCGCCGGCGCGTAGCGGGCGCGCTCGCAGGCGGCCAGCAGCGCGGCCGCCAGCCGTCGCGGGTCCACCTGGTGGTCGCCGTCCACCCGCAGCCCGCCGCGCACGCCCGGGGCCAGCATCGGCTCCAGGCGCCGGCACTCGCGGCCGGTCAGCCACTGCGACTCGAGGCCGCAGCGGCGCTGCAGGGCGTGCAGCTCGCGCAGGTGGAGGCGGTCGTCCGCGTCGAGGGCCACGGCGAGGGTGCCGCAG
>JABFWM010000547.1 GCA_013362195.1 Acidobacteriota bacterium | reverse complement strand
ACGTCGCGGACCCACACGCGCGGCTCTACGCGCTCCGCGCGGGCGGCTTCCCGAAGGCACCCGAGGTCATCGAATACGCGCGCGGCCTCGCCCGGAACCTGGTACGCAGCCGCGTACAGCAGTTCGCTGATCAACATGCCGCAGCGGCTGCACGGCGTCCGATCGACGGCGATGGGCGGCGGCCCGTCCGCGGTGGCGCCGCAGGACGCCGCGAGCAGCAACGCGGCCGCCGTCACGATGGATCTCACGGCCATGGCGCCCGTCATTTCTCGACGATCAGCCAGCCCTGCATCTCGAGGTGCAGCGCCGAGCAGAACTCGGTGCAGTAGTAGCTGTAGGTGCCCGGCCGGTCGACGACGAACTGCACCGTCGTCGTCTCACCCGGGTCGAGGCTGACCATCACGTTCTTCGTCGGCACGGCGAAGCCGTGCGTCGCGTCGGCGGTCTGCTCCGAGTTCGTCAGGTGCACGATGACCCGGTCGCCGACCTTGGCGGTGATGACATCAGGTGTGAAGTGGCTGCGGATGACGTTCATCCACACCTCGACGACGCCGGGGCGGCGGACGATGCGTGCGTCCTTCTCGCCGGCAATCGCATCGGGGTTCTTCTGGTTGGAGGCGGCGGAGACGCCCGGCTCGTACACCTCGTGCGCCTTGATGACGTCGGCCTTCACCATCTGCGCGTAGTGCGGCTCGCCGAAGCCGATCGGCATGTCTGCGAGCAGCTCCATCTTCTGGCCCGAGATGACGATCAACTGGAAGTTCTGCGGGTGCAGCGGGCCGACGTTCGTGTGGCGATCGATCGACCACTTGTTCATCGCGACGAGGTACTTGCCCTGGGGGTCCATCGTGTCGCCCTGGGCGGTCGCGAGGTGGCCGATGTTGTAGTGGATCGACACCTTGTCGACGAGCTTGAAGGCGTCCGCGGCGGCGTGGTACGGCTCGCCCAGCGTCCATTTCGCGACCGCGCTCTCGAGATACAGGCTGGTGTAGGCGTTCCCCTGGTTGTCGTACTGCGTGTGCAGCGGCCCGGCGCCGACCTCCACCTTGCCGGCGACCACCGCGTCGAACTTCAGCACCGGGATGCCGTAGCGATCCTTGCCCTCGAAGTTCTTCGCGTCGATCGCCTTCAGGATGCGATCGAAGCCGTACACGGTCGTGTGCGGATCGAGCTTGCCGGACACGGTGATGTAGTCGCCGCGCGGGGCGATGTCGACGCCGTGCGGGCTGCGCGGCTCGGGCACGAGATAGAGCAGGCCCTCGGCAATCGCGGTCTCGAGCGGGATCACGCGGATGCCGTTCAGCTCCGCGCATTTGCCCGCGGCGGCGACCTGCTCCGCCTACTTCCAGTTGATGACGTGGAGGTAGTCGAAATCGAGCTGCGACGCGCCGACTTCGAGCGGCGGCTTGCCCTGCGCGATGCCGCCCGTCGCCATCTCGACGTTGTAGGAGTTGATGAACGCATACCCGGCGCTCACGCCCTTGCCGGCGTCGGCGAGATCCTGGGTATACGGCGGGAGCTCGATTTGGAAGCTGTCCTTCAGGTGAATGTGCCCGGTCTTCCGATCGACCTTCAGGAACGTCGAGTAGCCGCGGTAGATGTCCGCGTAGCGGTTCAGGTGGTCGTCGAGCGTGACGGTCTGTCCCTGGCTCGCGTTGAACGCCTTCAGCGCCGGCACCTTCGACGAGATATGGACGTATTCGGTGTCGGGCGTCGCGAAGATGCCGCCGTGCGAGGTCTGGAGGTTCGGGACCTGGAGGACCTGCTTGGTGCGGAAGTCCGAGAGGTCGATCATGCCGATCCGTCCGTGCGCGCGATCGTTGATGTAGAGCCACCGGCCGTCGTATTTGCCGCCCGTCTCGCTGAGCGCCGGGTGGTGCGCATCACCCCAACGGAGCGGCTCCTTCGGTGAGTTCGATGCGGCGTGGGGACCGTGGGCCTCGCCGTCCTCGCCGCTCAACGCCTGCTCGGACCAGTCCGCGCCATACCCGTATCCCTGCCACGGCTCCGGCGTGAAGACCGCGATCGTCTTCAGCAGCCGCATCGATGGCACGCCAAGGACGTGCACCTGGCCGGAATGTCCGCCCGAGGCGAACAGCAGGTACTCGTCGCGTCCGCCGGGCGGCACGAACGTCTTGAGCGCGTGCGCGGCGTCTTCCGGGCTCAGATTGCGCGTCTGCGCGAGGGCGAGCAGCTGGCCCTGCGCGGAGCCGAGCGTGCGGCCGCAGGCCACGATGCCCGCGACGGCCGTCAGCACCAGCGCCAGCACCAGGTATGAGAGCTTCTTCATTCGTATCCTCCTTCAGGTGGGGCCCGCATCCCGGCTCAGTCGCTCGCGGGGGACCGCTGTGCCCCGCTCCGGGCATCTCCTGAATGGCGGGGCCCCTGCGCCCCGCCAGGCTCCTCGCTCGCGGCGGCCCAAAGCCCCGCTCCGCTTCGTCGCACTCGCGGGCGCGCCGTGCGCGCCTAAGCCCGTTGTGCGTCGGCACGAACGAGTGCAAACGATTCTCGTGTCCAGCCGCACAACGCGCTCATGCGGTCTCCGCGAGTATTCCGCGGGCGGGGCGGCGGTCCTATGACGCACGTCATATGCGGGCGCCGGCGCGGACGGTACTGTGGACATCGCAACTGGCGGGAGGGAGCGATGGATCTGCAGAACGAATTCGTCTACGGCCCGGCGACGTCGCGGCGCCTGGGACGCTCGCTCGGGGTGAACCTCGCGCCGCCAGGGCGCAAGGCGTGCAACTTCGTGTGCGCGTATTGCCCCTACGGGTGGGCGGATCCGCCGCCGCGCGCTGAGTGGCCCCGTCCCTCGGCGGTCATCGAGGCGGTCGATCGCGCGCTCGCCGCATGCGGCGAGATCGAGACGATCACCGTCGCCGGCAACGGCGAGCCGACGCTCCATCCGGCGTTCGCGGTGATCGCGGACGCGCTGTTCCGCGTGCGCGGGATGCGCGCGCCGGGCGCCCGGCTGGCGCTGCTGACCAATGGCTCCACGCTCGGGCGGGCCGACGTCCGCAGCAGCCTGCGCCGGTTCGACGTCCGCTACGTCAAGCTCGATGCCGGCGACGTCACGACGTTCCGGCTGATGAATGGTCCCTCGGTCGGCTTCGGGTCGCTGCTGGCGGATATCGGCTACGCCGGCGGCGTGACGCTGCACTCCACGTTCGTGCGCGACGCGGCCGGTGGCGTGGACAACACCGCGCCGGCGGCGCTCCGGGCCTGGGCCGGGGCGGTGCGGCGGATTCGCCCGCTCGCCGTCGACATCTGCACGCCGCGACGGGTGCCAATCGGTTCGTCACTCAGGACCGTGCCGGCAGACGTGCTCGAGGGCATCGCCGACCTCGTGCGATCGATGGCGATCCCGGTCCGCGTCCTCGCGTAGTCTCAGCCGAGCACGGGCGCGCCGCGGTCCGTCAC
>JABFWM010000155.1 GCA_013362195.1 Acidobacteriota bacterium | reverse complement strand
GGCCGCCGTGCGGCCGATCCGCGCCACGTGAACTGCGCGCGCTTCCGGACGAGATCGAACGCCTCGCGCAGCTCTTCATCCCGTCCCTCGACCGCTTCGACCAATTCGTCGGACTCGAGGAGCGTTCCGAAGCGGACCGGCAGCACCGCCGGCGTGTGGCGCCAGAGCCGGGCCACCGCGCGGTGGTGCGCCTGCAAGGTGCCGAGCTCGATCGGCGGCACGTCGCTGCGCCGTTCAACCGCGGCCACGCAGCCGCCGAGATCGCGCATCCTCACCGGCGCACTCAACCCGGTGCCCATCGACGCGCGGGGCGCGCGGTCGAGCAGTGCGAACACATACCACGCCATCACTCGTCCGCGCGCGGCAGCACGCGGTCCGCGGCGCACACCACCGCCGAGAGCCCCACGTATATCAGATCGACGTTGGCGAGGGCGAGGATCAACTCCGCGTTCAGCACGACGCCTTTCTCGAGCAGGTTGTCCAGCACCTCCAGCAGCGTCGCTTCGTCTGCGTCCACGACGTCCGCGATGCGCCTGCGCGGCCGCGAAATCGGCGGCGGAATCGGCCTGCTCGCCGGCGGCGGCGGGCCCATCGTCGTCTTGCGCCGAGGCGGCGACGCGGGGGAAAAGCGCGATCGACGGCGACGCGTCACGTGCGGTCCCCGGCGTCGCCGACGAAGTTATACGCGGGCCATGGACCAGTGAGCGTCATGTCCGCGCCGGCAGCCGCGCAGGCGGCCGCCTGACGCCGCGCTTCCGCCTGGAACTTCGTCCGCGACGCGGTCGGGACGAGAAAACTGGCTTCGAGAAGCGGGGGGTTCGAGCCGGGCTCGGTGCCGCGATCGCGGCGGCGCGCGTCGCGCGCGAGCTTCTGAAGGCGCGTGAACGACGCGTCCGCTGCGGTGAGCGCCTCGACGCGAGCCGCGCGGGCCGCATCGCGTGCGTCCCGGCGGGCGACGAGAAACGCCACGCCGGATTGCTCTCTGCGCGGGCTGCGCTTCGACGTGCGCTCCGCCACCGTTGGCAGCGACGCCGGCGCGACGGCCCGGGAGACGCGAATGCCCCACTCCTCGCAGCCGGCAATGTGGCGCAAGGCGCGGTTCACTGCGGCGCGGCGGCCGCGCACGTCCGCGATGGCCTTGTCGAGCGACGAGAACATCGTGAACAGCTTCATCGGCACCACGGTCGCCGCCTGCATGCGGGCGAAGTGCTCGACGACGCTCTCATGCGCGACGGCGACATCGGCAATCCAGGCGAGGTCGGCCAGCCGCGGCTCGAGGCGCGACGGGCCGTAGATGTCGAGCGGCACGTCCGCATGAATCAGCGACAGCCCCGCCGTGACGCGCGTCGCCTGCGGGCGCGTCGCGCCCCCGAGGCCGGCCGGGACGCGGGTCAGCGACAGCTGCCTGACCGCGCGCACGACGCAGTACAGATATATCGCCGTGGTTTGAGGCATCAGGTGATGTGTCGCCACGAGGAGGTCCACGCGGCCAGCGCCATCACCCCGTGTGGGGGCGGCACTTCGGCCGGTGCCCCGATGATAGCGCAGGAGCCCCGAGGTCCCGGTGGCGCGCGCCTGGTCCCGGGCCGCCGGCGGGTCGCGCCTTCGCCTCGACGCCGAACACCGCCGTCCAGGGCCACGCGAAGCGCGCCGATCTCGCGCGCGTGCGCGCGCTCGATCGCGCGGCAGCGCCGACAGGTGCCGGCGCCCATCGCGTTGACGATGACGCCGCCGACCGGGATGCCCATCTCCTCGAGCGTGCCTCTGAGGCGCACCGTCTCCGCTCGCGGCACGGCAAAAGGACGCGTCACGATGATGAACCGCGCCTGCGCCGGATCGCGCAGCACCGCTTCGAGGTGCCGCAGCCGTTTCGAGAACTGCACGAGCAACCCGCCCAGGCTGGCGCCTCCGATGACCGCGCGGTACTTGAGCAGAATGGCCATCAACGCCTGCGTCCAGCCGCGCATCACCGCGGGCGTCTGCAGCAGCCGCAGCGCGTGTCCGGTCGGCGCGGTGTCGGAGACAATCGTCGGCGCGGGATCCGACGAGGGGGCGGCGAGCGATTCCGCCACCTCCGCAATCGCGATCACCTCGTCGACTCCCGGCGGCGCGAGGTCGATCAGGTGCCGGAATGCGGCGCGGTCCGTCGCGACATCGACGCTGCGGGTGATGCGCCCGAACGCCTCGTCCACCGACGCGAGATAGCGCGCGCGGAAGTCGGCGAGGTTGGCCGCCGCGTCGATCTCCCGGACGCGCAGGTTCGGGGGAGCGCCGGCGAGGGTGACGGCCCGGTTGCCGAGGCGCACGCCAAGGACGTCCCCGAGCGAATGTGCCGGATCGCTCGACACGAGCAGCACGTCCCGCCGCGGATACGTCGACGCAAGATGCAGGGCGAAGGCGGCCGCGCACGTCGATTTGCCGACGCCGCCCTTGCCGCCGAACAGGATCCAGCGCGGCGCGTGCTTCCGCCTGACGGCGGAAGCTACGGACGACGGTTGGGCGACGGCGGAAGCGACGGACGACGGTTGGGCGACGGCGGAAGGGACGGACGACGGTTGGGCGAGCTCCCCGCCCGGCGCGTCCTTCCGCCTCAAGGCCGAAGCTCCGGACGCGGACGGCCGGGCTCCGTAGCTTCCGGCTTCAGCCGGAAGCGTCACCGTCACCGCGCGCACGCGATGCGCGATCGCCGGCGGCATCGCGCCGACGGTCAGCGGCCGCATCGACGCGGCGACCCGGCGTAACGCCGCCAGGCCGCGCGGTTCGGCGTCGAGCTGCGGCACCGCGCGAAACTCGACGTCGGGAAATCGCCGCGCCAGCGGCGCAAGCGCGCGCGCCTCGAAGCGGCGCCGCGAGCTGCACCACGCACACCGATCCAGCGGCGGCGGCGTCACTCGATTGACCATCAGCGTCGGGACCTGGATGCCCTCGTCCTCGAGCGCCCGCATGGCGTCCGCCGTTTCTTCGAGCGCCATCGGCTCGGGGAGCGTGACCCAGGCGAACGTGGCGGCGGCAGGGTCGCGCAGCCGGTCGGCCAGCGACCGCGCTTCCAGCTCGATGTCCTCGATCAGGATGTCCGCCTCGTCGGGCGTGTAACGCCCGCGCAGCGCATCGACCATCGCGCGATGATGAGCGTGCGCCGTCTCGAGCACCTCCGCGACGCGCGCCAGCAGCGCCGGCGACGACAGCAGCCGCCGCGTGTGTCCCGTCGGAGCGGTGTCGACGACGACATGGTCGTAGCCGCACGCGGCCAGGCGCGAGATCTCGAGCAGCCCCATCACCTCGTCGATGCCGGGCAGCGAAAGGTTCAGCAGCCGCCCGACGTCCTCCTCGTCGAGGTAGGTGCCGCGAAGAGCGATGGTGGCCAGCAGCGACCGGCGCGGGGCGAGCCACCGCTCGAACGCCTGCGCCGCGTCGACGTTGACGGCCTCCAGGTTGGGGACGCGTGGAATGCGCCGCGGCGCGGCGGTGACGCCGACGTCCAGCACGTCGCCGAGCGACGAGGCGGGGTCCGTGGTGATGAGAAGGGTGCGCCGATGGCGGGCCGCGGCGAGCGCGAGAGCGGCCGCACAAGTGGTCTTGCCGACCCCGCCTTTGCCGCCCACGAACATGAAGGGCGTCACGTCGGCGTCCGCCGGGCGTCCGGGCTTAGTGTTCGTCTCCTTCAAACGTCGCGTCGATGCCGGTGATCTTCATCTCGCCCGAGGCCATGACCGCCGTCTCGCCGCCGCGCAGCCGTGCCCGGATCTCGCGGAGGCGCTCGACGATGCCCGACTCGATCGCCTGGAACTGGGCCTCGCTGATCTCGCCGAGCTCGAGGCGCATCTGCGCGGCGAGCAGCTCTTCCCGCAGCTTGGAGTCGTCGTTCAGCTCGGTCTCGACCGCCGCAGCAATCTTGTCGAGCACGAAGCGCAGGCCGCCGATGAGCAGGTCGTCGAGGATCAGCACAGTTAATGCGCGCGTTCCAGCTTCAGGCGGATGTTCACGAAGTTGTAGGGCGGCCACGGCCCGGTGTACTTGAACGTCAGCTTGTCGTACTGCTGGCCGATCTCCTTGACGCGCGCGTCGAACGCCTGCTCCATGTCGCGCGAGACCAGGAACGCGGCGTTCATGATCATCCGGTCGCCGATCGGCTTGTTCGAGCGCGACGCGACCGACACGCTCCGCAGCGCGTCGAAGATTTCCGCCACGTAGCGCTCGGATCGCGCCTGCAGCGCCGCGTCGATCAGGCGGCCGTACTGCATCCGCGCGAAGTAGGTGGACCCCTTCTGCGTGGAGATCTCCCCCTTCAGGCGGCGGATGTCTTCGTCCTCTTCTTCGATTTCCCGGACGATGTGATCGCGGTCCCAGAGCACCTTCAGGCCGAACTCGAACTTCTCCTGCATCTTCTTCAGCACGTCGCTGAACGCGTCGTAGGCCGAGCGCAGCAGCTCCATGATGTCGTCGTTCGTCTTGAACACGGTGCCGAACGACATCGGGATGACGGTGTGCTTCTGCATCACCGTTTCGTTCACCTGCTGATGGCGGAGGACGTTCTCCCGGGTCGGGTCCTGGACGACGATCGGCGTGTTCGAGACGACCGCGGCGATGTCGCGGTAGTGGACGGTATAGACCTCGGACGGTTCGGCGCCGAGGCCGAGCGGCCCGAAACTGAGCGGCTGTTCCGAACGAATGACGCAGTACACGTACTTGCCTTCCGTCGCATCGTCGCGCCGGCCCGCCGATGGTACGCGGACGCGTTCGAGCTTGCTGCGCGAGATCGCGGTCGCGGTAGCCGATCCCCGGCGGCCGCTGTCGGCCTTCCGCGCCGTCGTGCCGGCGGACTTGCTCGCGCGTGCCGGCTTGGCCGGCTTCTTCACTGATTTCGCCATGGAGCGACTCTGTCTCAGGACCGTTTCGTCGACGTGCGCGCCGCACGTCCCGTGTCATCGCCGCCGCGTGATTTCGGTTCGAGCAAGCGTTTGATCTCCGCCACCAGCACGTCGGGAAGGCACGGCTTGGTGACGAACGCGTCGCAGCCCGCCTGCCGTGCCCCCTCGGAGTGCCCGGGAAGCGCGTGGCCCGTGAGCGCGACGATCGGAATGTGTGCCGTGCGCTCGTCGGCCTTCAGCCGCCGCGTCGCCTCCCAGCCGTCCATCGTCGGCAGCGCCAGATCCATCAGGATGATGTCCGGCGCCATCGATTGCGCCTTCTCGAGCGCCTCGAGGCCGTTGGTGGCCTCGGCCACCTCGAAACCGGAGAACTGCAGATATGCTGCATACATCTCGCGCGCATCGGAATAGTCCTCGACGACGAGCACGAGGGGCTGGGTGCGTGTCGTGGCCATTCAGCGCCGCCGCCTCTTCACCGGCAGCCGCAAGGTGAAGGTCGAGCCCGCTCCGACCTCGCTTTGCAGCTCGATCGATCCGCCCAGCATGTTCGCGAGCCGCCGGCAGATCGACAGCCCCAGCCCGGTGCCGCCGTAGCCGCGCGCCGGCGAGCTATCGAGCTGCCGGAAGTCCTCGAAGACGCGCGCCTGATCTTCCGGCGCGATCCCGACTCCGGTGTCGTGTACCGCGATCGCGATGTACTCGCTGCGGTGGTCGTACCACGCCGAGATCGTCACCGACCCTGCCGTCGTGAACTTCAGGGCGTTGCTCAGCAGATTGAGCACGATCTGCTTGATCTTCTGCCGGTCGGAGCGGAGGGCCGGCAGCCGCCCGCGCACACGCGGGACGACCGGCACGGTGGAGCGCCGGATGATCGGCTCCAGCTCCGCCATCACCTCGGTCACCAGCTCCGGCACGCCGAACCTGGTGATGTTCAGCGGCATCCGTCCCGCTTCGATCCGCGTGATGTCGAGAATGTCGTTGATGAGCGCGAGCAGGTGGCGGGCGTTCGAATCGATGCGCCCGAGGCTCTTGCGCTGCGGATCGGTCACCGCTCCGCTGACGTTGTTCAGTAGCATGTGCGTGTAGCCCAGAATCGCGTTCAGCGGCGTCCTGAACTCGTGCGACATGTTCGCGAGGAACTGGGACTTCAGCGCCGACGCCTGCTCGAGGGCGATATGCTGTCGGCGCAGCAGCTCGTTCTGCTGAGCGAGTTCGCCAGTCGCTTCCTGCACCTTCCGTTCCAGTTCCTGCGACGCGTCCTTCAACTGCTCGTACAGGCGCGCTTTCTCGATTGCTTCGGTCTGATCGTGCAGGATCGTCACGACCCACATCAGTTCGCCCTGTTCCGACAGGATCGTGCCGGCCACCGCTTCCACCGGCAGCGGCCGGCCGTTGACGGGATCGGCGAGCTGGATCTCGCCGCGGTAGCGCTGCTCGCCCGATCGCGTCAGGACGTTGGACACGAAGGACGTGAGGTTCGCGCCGTTCCCGCGCACGCGCCGCAGCGCGACTTCGTCCTCGATTCCCGGGAGGTTGAACAGGCGCTCGGCGGGCGTGTTCATCAGCACGATGTCGCCTTCCTGATCCGTGACCAGGATCGGGTCGGCCACCGAGTCGATGATGAGGTCCAGCCGATGCCGCTCGTCGCGCACTTCCGCTTGCGCGACGCGCAGCGTGCGATAGCTCTCCTCGATCTCCTCCTTCGCGCGCGCAAGGTCGGTGACGTTGCGCAGAATCGAGACCACGTAAGTGCCCTGGCGCTCGTCCTTCGCGCGGGAGCTGAGCAGCTCGAACAGGAGATCGGATCCTTCCAGCGGATCGACCAGCAGCAGCTCCCGGCGCGAGAGCTCGCTCATCCCCACCGCGCTCGTCGACAACGCGGCCGAGAACAGCATGTTGTTCAGCGCCACCGCCCGCCGCCAGCCTTCGCTCGCTTCTTCCGGCGCCGCGAACAACTTCTCGGCGTGGCTGTTCGCGATGATCAACTTGCCTTCGGTGTCGGTCAGCAGGATCGGATCGGTGACCGCGTTGATGATGCTGTACAACAGCATCCGCTCCTGCCCGAAGCGCGTTTCGGCGAGCAGCTGACGGCTCAGCAGCCGCGACACCTGTTTGCCGAGCGTGCGCGCGAGCCACACCGCTTCGCGATCCAGGTCGGGGGTGTGGCCGCTGACGAGCAGCAGCCCCTGCACGCCCTCGTGCTCGTCGCCGCGCAACGGAATCGCATGGAACGATCGCCCTTCGAGCGGAATGCGGTAATGGCTCGGCAGCGATTCGAAGTACACGGGCTGCCGCCCGTTCATGGACTGGATGAGGGGATGCGAGGCTTCCTGGCGGCTCAGCGTGAAGTCCAGGATCGCGCTGCCCGGCACGCCGTGCTCGGCGACGAGCAGCATCTCGTTCGACACCGTCTCGACGACGAGCACCACCGCCTGCGACGTGCGCGTGTGCGCCACCAGCCACTCGATCGACCGGCGCGCCGACTCCTGGATGTCGACGCTCGTGAGCAGAAACTCGAGCAGCCCAACCTTCGCATCGGTTTCGAATCCGGACATCGGCACGGCCGGAGCGGCCACATGGCGCACGGGTGTTTATTCCTCGGTGGTTCGACGCTTCCGCCGTTTCCGGGCGGCCAGTTGCGCGCGCAGCGACTCGTTCTCCGCGGTCAAGTCCGGTGACGACGGCAGTTCCGAGACGGCGCCTGGCCGTGAAATGGGCGCGACCTGTCCCACCGCCTCAGAGTACTTCAAATACGTGTCGATCGACGCAACGACTACGCGCGCTTCCACCGTAATCAAGTCGATACCGACCAGCGACACCCGGACCCACGCGTCGATGACGATGCCCTTGTCGAGCACGCGATCAAGCACATCGATGAGACTCGTGCCGCCAGGGGCGCGTTCAACCGCCATGCTCTGTCCTCCTCAGCGATGCCACTCGGTCAGCGCCGTCGGCGGCGGGTTTCGCCGCCACGCGCCGTGAGCGCGTCGACTCGCGCCTGCAGCTGCCGAATCTCTGTACGCAAGTCCTCACGATCCGGCAGCCGCTCCCGTGATTTGCCCGGCGACAAATCACGGTCGTAGCGCCACCAATCGAGACCGATCTCTTGAGCCTTGTCCAGCGAGCACACCAGCAGCCTGATGCGGATGGTCAGTAACTCAACTTCGGCAAGCGACACGCGCACATCGCCGGCGATGACCAGTCCTTTGTCGAGCACGCGGTCGAGCACGTCGACGAGGCCGGTCGCGCGAGGATGTGACCCTGGGAGCTCGAGAGGCATGAGAGGAGGGACTATAACGCAGGGTTCGAGGGCAGGCAAACGCTGACCTCGCGTTGACTGCCCTCCGGCTCACGAATTGTGGACTGATGTCAACAGTCGAGCTATGGACGTTCGGAAATCGCCTCGACGAGTTCACCCGTCGTACGATCCTGCTGGCCGCGCGTCGCGATGTCTGCCTGGGAGATGATTCCGGTCAATTTCCCGCGGCTGTCCACGACCGGCAGCCGACGCACCTGCCGTTGGCTCATCACCTGAACCGCATCCCGGACATCGTCGTCTTCGCGCACCGCCACGGGATCCGGGGTCATCGCGTCCCGCACCCGCGCTGATTTGGTATCACCGCCGCCCGCGACGACTTTCACCACGATGTCGCGGTCCGTCACCATGCCGACGAGCCGCTGATCCGGTCCATCGACGACGGGCAGGGACCCGATATCTTCCTTTCGCATCGTGTCTGCAACGCGCACGATCGTGTCATCCGCCCGACACGAGACCGGGTTCGCGGTCATGATGTCTCGGCTTTTGGGCATGCACACCTCCAAAAACGGCTGACTACGCAAGAAAAGTGCTCAGCCGCCGCGGAGCTGGCGCTTGAGAATTTTTCCGGTTGCGCTCGTCGGCAGCGAGTCGCGGAACTCGACGTGGCGGGGATATTTGTAGGCAGCCATCTGCTCGCGCGCCCAGGCGATGAGCTCCGGTTCCGTCACCGTTGCCGAGGGGCGCCGAACGACGAACGCTGTGACCTCTTCACCGAGACGGTCGTCCGGCGTGCCGACGACCGCGCAGAGCGCAACCGCCGGATGCGTCATCAGCACTTCCTCGATCTCGCGCGGGTAGACGTTCATGCCGCCGCGGAGAATCATGTCCTTCTTCCGATCGACGATGGAGAGGTAGCCGTCGGCGTCGAGGATGCCGATGTCGCCGGTGTGGAACCAGCCGCCGCGCAAGCTTTCGGCGGTGTCGGCCGGACGGCCGTAATAGCCCTTCATCACGTTCGGCCCGCGCGCGACGACTTCTCCGCGTTCGCCCGGCGGCACCGGACGATCGTCATCGTCGACGCAGCGGATCTCGACGCCGAACACCGGCAGGCCCACCGTGCCGGGCCGCGACGGCTGCTGCAGCTGGTTGAACGAGAGCACCGGCGCGGTCTCCGACAGGCCGTATCCTTCGAGCACGCGCGCCTTGAACGTGGATTCGAAGCCCTGGAGCACCTCGAGCGGCATCGGTGCGCCGCCCGAGACGCAGAGGCGGAGCGACGCCGCCGCCGACGAGCCATCGGTGCCGGCCGCGCGCGCATGCTGCAGGAGCGCCCAATACATCGTCGGCACGCCCACCCACACGGCAATGCGCTCGCGCGCGAAGGTCTCGAGGACCGACGCCGCGTCGAACCGCGGGTGCAGCACCAGCCGCATCCCGCCGTACAACCCGGCGTTCATCTGCGCCGTTTGCGCGGTCGAGTGAAAGAGCGGCAGGGTGACGAGGCCGGAGCACGGCGTATCCGACGACCAGTCCAGCGCCGGCACGAACATGTCCCAGGCGCTCATCGCGTTGGTGACCATGTTCGTGTGCGTCAGCTCGGCCCCCTTCGGCTGCCCGGTCGTGCCGGAGGTATAGAGGATCACCGCGGTGTCCTCGCCGTCGCGCGGCGGCGGACGCAGCGGGCCTTCCGCGATCGTCAGCCAGGACGCGATCGATCGCGCATCGAACGCCGGCGGACGCGACGGATCGAGCGGCATCACGATGAGATCGGCGCACCCGGTCTCGTCGCACGCGGCGCGCGCCATGGCCGCCATCGGCAGCTCCGGCGTCCCCTCGAACGCGATCATCGCGCGGGCGCCGCTGTCACGCAGGTGATAGGCAATCTCGCGCGGCTTGAGCAGGACGTTGATCGGCACGACGATCGCGGCCGCCTTGAGGATGCCGAAGTACGCGATCGGAAACCACGGCACGTTGGGGCACGAGAGCACGATGCGATCGCCGGGCCGGACGCCGATCGACAGGAGGCCCGCCGCGACCTTCGTCGCGCGGGCGTTCACCTCCGCGTAGGTCAGGTGGTGCCCGCCGCAGGTAATGGCCACGCGCTCCGGCACGAGCCTCGCGGAATGCTCGAGCACCGCGGCAAGATTGAGCATCGCTGGTTCCAGGTATCAGGACCGGTCGCGAGTCATCGCCGGGTCATGAGGCCTGGATCACTCCCCAGTCGGCGTGCACGAACCCCGGGCGGTCGGCGCGTTCGAAGGTGTGCGCGCCGAAGGCGTCGCGCTGCGCCTGCGTGAGGTTCTGCGGCAGCCGCGCCGTCCGGTAGCTGTCGAAGTACGCGAGGCTGGCGCCGAGCGACGGCACCGGAATGCCCCCCGACGCCGCGAGGCTGACGACGCGGCGCCACCCCGGTTCGGCGCGTTGCACCTCGCCGGCGATCTCCGGGTCGAGCAGCAGGTTGACGAGGTCCGGCTTCCGTGCGAAGGCCTGGCGCACCGGGTCGAGCAGCTTTGCGCGGATGATGCAGCCGCCCTTCCAGATGCGGCCGATCTCCGAGAGGTCGATCGTCCACTTGTACTGCGCGGCGCCGGCGGCGATGAGCGCCATGCCCTGGGCGTAGCTGCAGGTGCGCGCCGCGTACAGCGCATCGGCCAGATCGGCGATCGCCGCCGCGCGATCCGACGAGGCGAACGGACGCCTCGTCTCGCGCGCGCCGAAGCGCGCCTCGGCGGCGACGCGCTGTTCCTTCATGCTCGAGAGCACGCGCCCGTCGAGCGCCGCCGCAATCGTCGGAATCGCGACGCCCAGCTCCAGCGCGATCTGCGCCGTCCACCGGCCGGTGCCCTTCTGCCCCGCCTTGTCCTGAATCACGTCGACGAGCGGCTGGCCGGTGTCCGGATCGATGACGCGGCACACGTGGGCGGTCAGTTCGACCAGGAACGATTCCAGCGGCCCGCGGTTCCACGCGTCGAAGACGTCGGCCACCTCCGGCGTCGACAGGCCGAGCCCGCGGCGCAGCACGTCGTACACCTCGGCGATGATCTGCATGTCGCCGTATTCGATGCCGTTGTGCACCATCTTGACGTAGTGCCCGGCGCCGTCGGTGCCGACGTGCGTGACGCAGGGACCCGCTTCGGTCGTGGCGGCAATCGCCTCGAACACGTCGCGCAGACGCTGCCAGGCGTGGTCCGATCCGCCGGGCATCAGCGACGGGCCGTAGCGCGCGCCTTCCTCGCCGCCGGAGACGCCGCAGCCCACGAAGTCGAGGCCGTTCGCGCGCATCGCCGCCTCGCGGCGGCGGGTGTCTTCGAAGTAGGAGTTCCCGCCGTCGACGAGGATGTCGCCGCGTTCGAGCAGCGGTGTGAGCTGCGCGATCATGTCGTCGACGGGGCGGCCGGCCGGGATCATCATCAGCAGCCGGCGCGGCCGCTCGAGCGCGGCCACGAGTTCCTGCAGCGTACGCGTGCCGGCAAATTGCTGCCGCGGGTGGTCGCGGAGGAACCGATCGGTCCACTCGGTCTCGAGGTTCCACACGGCGACGGAGAAGCCACGCGACTCGATGTTCAAGGCGAGATTGCGGCCCATCGTGCCGAGCCCGATCATGCCGAAACTGCTGTCACTCATTGTGTTCCTTCGCGAGTGCGCCCGCGGCGGCGAGCGCGCGCTCGAACGCGAGATCGCGCGTCCGCACCGCCAGCTCCTCGCCGATCAGCGCCTTCAGACCACTGTCGCCAAGCGGCACGATGCGTGACGACGCGGAGTCGGCATCGACCGATGCCTGCAGGCAGGTGCGCGACGGCAGCACCTGCAGGGTGACGAGCGTGCCGTCGGCGTCGACCTGCACCCGCTCGAGCGGCGAGCGGCCGTCGCCGTCGGCCGGCGTGATCGACACCGCCACCGACGCCGGCCAGCGGAGCGCCGTCCGCAGCCAGCCGGCAAAGAGACGCGCCGCGTAGGGATCGCTGGCGGCTATCGCGAGCCGCTGGATCCGCGGCGCCGCCTCGCGAACGTGCGGCAGATCGAAGAGGTGCGCCAGCAGCGAGCGCCAGCGCGTCAGGCGCGTCCAGCGCAGATCGGTCACCGCCGTGCCCTCGAGAAAGCCCTGGGCGTGCGTCCACGTCTCGTCGGGCGACTCGGTATCGAGCACCAGCCGATCCGCCAGCTTCGCCACATCGTCGAGCGCTTCGAGCGATCCGCCGCGCCACCACACCAGGGCCGGCAGGCTCGAGAGGCGGAGCGCCGCGACCGCGTTGTCGATGTAGCGCGGCGCCAGGCCGGCAATCGCGATCGACTGCTCCGTCACGCGCGCGTTCGGCGCGCTCTGCTCGCCTTCGGAAATGAGGATGGTGCGCACGCCGCTCACTTCCTCCAGCTGCGCGAGCGCGTCGGCGGCTTCGGCGAGCCGCCCCGGCGAGC
>JABFWM010000364.1 GCA_013362195.1 Acidobacteriota bacterium | reverse complement strand
GGCCGGCACGGTAGCGGCGGGAGCTGGCGACGCTGCCGCGGCCTGTGTCGGCGTCGTACCCGGAGCGCCGCCGATCGACGTGCGTCCCGCCGCGGGGACGGCGAGGGCTTCAGGCGCGACCGCAGGCGCCGCCGCCGTACCCGTCGTCGCCGGATTCACCGCGGTCCCGCCCCCTCCCGCCGGCGCCGTCGTCTCAGTCGCGGAGGCCGGTGCGCCCGCGCCGGTTGCTGCGGCGGGCGCCGGCGCCACGAATTGCGGCGTCAGTTCGGCGTCGGTCAGCTTCTCGGCAAACGTCACCGGGTCGCCGGGCCCGGGCCGCGTGTCCTTCGGCTCGTCGTCCGCCGGCGGCGGTTCGTCGTCGCCCGGCGCGGGCTTGATGGGAATCTTCGCGATGACGCGCGTGTTGTTCAGCAGCTCGCGATTCGGGGGCGTGGCGCCCGCGGCCGCGGTCACCGCGTAGACTTCCAGCCGATCGAGCGCCGCCGGCCCCGGGCCATTCGTGTTGCTCTTCGGCGCCGTCATCTGCACGTACACGACGTCGCCGAGGCGGCGCGCCGTCACATTGGCTGCCGGTTCCGGCACGAGACGCAGCGGCGCGAGCGGGGGGCCCTTCTTGCCACAACCCGCGATCGCAAGGGCCATCGGCACACAGAGAAGGACCCGCCACGGATGGACGCGGACGGACACGGGCCACGGATGGACGCGGATGGACACGGAAGTCACTTACAGGATGTAACGCGACAGATCTTCGTTGCGGGCGATGTCGCTCAGCATGCGATCGACATACGCGCCGTCGATGGTGATGTGCTGGTCGCCGATCTCCGGGGCATCGAACGAGATCTGATCCAGGAGCTTCTCCATCACGGTGTGAAGGCGGCGGGCGCCGATGTTCTCGGTGCGCTCGTTGACGAGCGTCGCGAAATCCGCAATCCGCCCGATCGCCTCCTCGGTGAACTCGAGGCGCACGCCCTCGGTCGAGAGCAGCGCCGTGTACTGGCGGACCAGCGCGCTCTTCGGTTCGGTGAGGATCCGGACGAAGTCTTCGCGGCCGAGCGCCTCGAGCTCGACGCGGATCGGAAAGCGTCCCTGGAGCTCCGGAATCAGGTCCGACGGCTTCGACACGTGGAACGCGCCGGCCGCGACGAACAGGATGTGATCGGTACGGACCATGCCGTACTTCGTATTGACCGTGGTCCCCTCGACGATCGGCAGGATGTCGCGCTGCACGCCTTCGCGGCTCACGTCGGGACCGTGGCCGCCTTCGCGTCCGGCGACCTTGTCGATCTCATCGATGAAAATGATGCCCGCCTCCTGCACGCGTTCGATCGCCGCGCGCGCGACGCTTTCCATGTCGACGAGCTTCTGCTCTTCCTCTTTCTCGAGCGCCTCCAGCGCTTCGGGCACGGGCACGCGGCGCTTCTTCGTCCGCCCCTGGAACAGGCCCGGCAGCATGTCCTTGACGTTGATGTCGACTTCCTCGACCGAGGACCCGGCGATGATCTCGAACGAGGGACAGGATTTTTCACGCACGTCGATCTCGACCTGCTTGTGATCCAGCCGGCCCTCGCGCAGCTGCTCGCGCAGCTTCTCGCGCGTGCGCTGGGCCTGGTCGCGGATCGAGGTCGCCTGATCGTCGTACTCCGCCGCCGGCGGCAGCGGCGGCAACAGCAGATCCAGCAGCCGCTCCTCGGCCTGCTCCTTCGCTTTCTCGCGCACCTCGGCGGTCCGCTCTTCGCGCACCAGCTCCACGCCGATCTCGGTGAGGTCCCGGATCATCGATTCGACGTCGCGCCCGACGTAGCCGACTTCGGTGAACTTGGAGGCTTCCACTTTCAAGAACGGCGACTGCGCGAGCCTGGCGAGACGGCGGGCGATTTCCGTCTTCCCGACCCCGGTCGGGCCGATCATCAGGATGTTCTTCGGCGCGACTTCCTCCGCAATCTCCGGCGGCAGCTTGCGGCGGCGCATCCGGTTGCGCAGGGCAATCGCCACCGCGCGCTTCGCCTGATGCTGGCCGACGACGTACTTGTCGAGCTCCAGCACGATTTGACGCGGCGTGAGCGACTGCAGCGTCGACGTCGTGGACTCGGGAAGGTAGATAGGCATGGGCGGTTCTTACAGCACTTCGATCGTCAGACGATCGTTCGTGTAGATGCAGATCTGTGCCGCGATCTGCATCGCCTGTTCCGCAATCGATCGAGCGTCGAGCCCGGTATGGCGCGCGAGCGCTTTGGCCGCCGCCAGCGCATACGCGCCGCCCGATCCGATCGCGACGATCCCATCGTCCGGCTCGATCAGGTCGCCGTTTCCCGACAGCAGGTACATCGCGTGCGCGTCCATGACGATGAGCATGGCTTCGAGGCGGCGCAGCATGCGGTCGGTGCGCCAGTCCTTCGCGAGCTCGACGGCCGACCGCTCGAGATTCCCGCGGTATTGTTCGAGCTTGGCTTCGAACCGTGAGAACAGCGCGAAGGAGTCGGCGGCGGAGCCGGCAAACCCGGCGAGGATCCGGTCGTTGTAGAGGCGGCGGATCTTCCGCGCGCTCTGTTTCACCACCGTATCGCCGAACGTGACCTGGCCGTCACTGGCCATTACCGCATGGTCGCCGTGGCGCACGGCCAGAACTGTCGTGGCGTGAAGCATGATCGGGAGGGCCGGAACGCGACCTGCTCCGCAGTCTATCAAAGGAAACGGCGCCCGACGGGCGGTCCGGGCAGCACGCCTCAGGCGCGGGGAGTGACCGCGACACGGGACGGAGTGCTCTCCCGGGAGTACGGCGACGGGGGCGCCCTATCCGAAACTGCCGGCCGAATCGGCCGCCGCGTGTGGCAGTTCTGTTGCACAATGAGGCCACGGAGTTCCAGGCCTATTTGCGCAAGGAGCGCGTCATGAAACGTCTTTACAGCAGGCTCGGCATGGCCGTCGCGGCGCTCGCGCTCGCCGGCGGACCCGCACTCGCCGGCCAGCGGCCGTCGCAGGACAGCGGGTCGACGCCAGCGGCCGACCGCGCCGTCGAGCGCGGCAGCGCGGGAGGCGGGTCGGCTGGCAGTCACAGCGGGGGCGGCGGCGGCTCGGTTGCCGGCGGCGGATCCGTGGAATCGACCAGTTCCGCCCCGTCGGCCGGAGCGGCGGCGCCGGCCAGCGGGGCGGCCGATCGCCACGTGCCGATGTATGCCGAGCCGCGGCGCCGCGGCGGCGGAGGCCACTCCGGCAGCGGCGCGAGCGGCGGCGAATCGCGGCGGGGAGGCGGCGGCGACCGCGCGGTGCCGCGGGGAAGCGGTTCGTCGGGATCGAGCGGGACCTCGAAGTCGGGCAACGACGCCACCACGAGCAGCAGCAGCAGCAGCGGAAATCGCCGTGAGGCACCCACACGCGACAACGGCCAGGAGGTTCCGTCCTGGAGCCGTCCCCGCGTCGATCGGCCCGCGGT
>JABFWM010000632.1 GCA_013362195.1 Acidobacteriota bacterium | reverse complement strand
TACCGCCGCCTCGCGGCGATCCTGCACCACGGGCAGCACGACACCGGCCTGCGCGTCGTCATGGTCACCAGCGCGATCAGCGGCGAAGGCAAGAGCCTGACGACGACGAACCTGGCCTTGACGTTGACGCGATCGTACGAGCGGCGCGTGCTGCTCATCGATGCGGACCTGCGCCGGCCGACGCTGCACCTGATCTTCCAGCTCGAAAACGTGCGCGGCGTCAACGAGTTCGTGCAGTCGCGCGGCACCAAGCCGCTCCACCTCGTGCCGGTGGCGCCGCGGCTGTTCCTGCTTCCGGCCGGGCGTCCCGATTCCGATCCGCTCGGCGCGCTGACCTCGGAGACGATGCGCCGGATCGTCGCGGAAGCGCGCGATCAGTTCGACTGGGTGTTGATCGATACGCCGCCGATCGGGCTGCTGCCCGACGCCGGTCTCCTCGGCGGCATCGTCGACGGGGCGCTGCTGGTCGTGCGCGCCGGCCACAGCCCGTACGACCTGATCAAGCGGGCGGTCGAGAGCGTGGGACGCGAGCGCATTCTCGGCGTCGTCTTCAACGGCGCGGACACGTCGCGCCGCTACGGCAACGACTACTACGGCTATTACGGCAAGAGCAACTACGGGAAGAGCAGGTAGGGATGGCCAAGGGGCTGATGCAACCGGTGACGTGGCGCTCGAGCGCGCTGATTCTCTCCGAAACCGCGCTCATCATCGCCGCGGTGATCGTGAGCACGTATGTCGTGCTGGGGTCCGCGTGGTCGCTGCCGACGGTCGCGCACCTGCTGCCGAAGGTGCTGCTCATCGGATACGTCTGTCAGATCTGCCTGTATTACGGCGACCTGTACGACGATCCGCGCATGCTGCGCGATCTGCGCCACATGATGGTGCGCCTGCTCCAGGCGCTCGGCGCCACCTCCATCCTGCTGGCGCTCCTCTATGCGTGGTATCCCGACCTGATCGTGGCGCGCGGCGTCTTCGTGCTGACCGCCGCCATCGTCGGCGCATCGCTGATGGGATGGCGCCTGGCGTTTCGATGGGCGACCGTCCAGGTCGGCCCGCGCGAACGGCTGCTGCTCGTGGGACGCAGCGCGACCGCCCACAACTTCGAACGCGAGCTCGCCGAGCACAGTGACAACGCGGTCGAAGTCGTCGGCTTCGTCGAGGCGCAGCCGGGGGACGCCGCGTCGCAGTCGCTGGGCGCCTTCGAGGATCTGCCGGCAATCGTCCGCGCGCACGCCGTCGATCGCGTCGTCGTCAATCTGGCGGACGCCCGCGGCAAGCTGCCGATGGACAAGCTGCTCGAGATGAAGCTGCAGGGCGTCACCTTCGCCGACCTCGCGTCGGTCTACGAGGAATGCACCGGCAAGATCGCGCTCGAGAATCTCCGTCCGAGCTGGCTGGTGTTCTCGGACGGCTTCAAGAAGAGCGCGACGACGCTGATCGTCAAGCGCGCGATTGAAGTCGCCATCGCCGCAGTCGCGCTCGTCGTGTGTCTCCCGATCCTGCTGATCCTCGCGGCCGCGATCGTCCTGACCTCACCGGGGCCGGCGATCTACAGCCAGCTGCGCGTCGGCCAGAACGGCCGCGTGTTCCGCGTCTACAAGCTGCGCTCGATGCGCAACGACGCCGAACGGGGCACCGGCGCGGTGTGGTCGGTGCCGGGCGATCCGCGCATCACGCGCCTCGGGACCATCCTCCGCCGGACGAGGCTCGACGAGCTGCCGCAGCTCTGGAACATCCTGATCGGCAACATGAGCCTGGTCGGGCCGCGGCCCGAGCGCCCGGAATTCGTGCAGGAGCTGTCGAAGCAGATCCCGCTCTACAGGCTGCGCCACGTGGTGAAGCCGGGCCTCACCGGCTGGGCGCAGGTGCGCTACACCTACACGGCAAGCGTCGAGGACACGATGGAGAAGCTGCAGCACGACCTCTTCTACATCAAGAACCTCTCGCTGCGCCTCGATCTGTTCATCATCTTCGAGACCGTGAAAACGGTCGTCCTGCACCGGGGGCGCTGATGGCAGGCAGCGCCTCCGGGCAGATCGTCAACGCGATGACGATCGACGTGGAGGACTACTTCCACGTCAGCGTCTTCGACGGCGTGGTCCCGCGCCATCGCTGGGAGTCGCTCGAGAGCCGGGTCGAACGGAACACGGATCGGCTGCTCGAGATCTTCGACGACGCGCGGATCGCGGCGACCTTTTTCATTCTCGGCTGGGTCGCCGAACGGCATCCGGCGCTGGTGCGCCGCATCGCCGCCGGCGGCCACGAGATCGCGTCACACGGCTTCGGCCATCGGCTCGTCTACGACCTCACGGCGCGCACGTTTCGCGAGGACGTGCGGCGCTCGAAGTTCGTGCTGGAAGCGATCACCGGCCGCCACATCCGCGGCTATCGCGCGCCGAGCTACTCGATCACGCCGCACTCCCTGTGGGCAATCGACATCCTCATCGAGGAAGGGTTCGCGTACGACGCGAGCATCTTCCCGATCCATCACGACCGCTACGGGATCCCGATCTCGCCGCGGCACCCGTATCCGATCGAGCGCGAACGCGGTACGATCATGGAGGTGCCGGGCTCGACGGTGCGCGTCGGCCCGTGGAACGTGCCGATCGGCGGCGGCGGATACTTCCGCATCCTGCCCTACTGGTGGACGAGCCGCGGCATCGCGCGCCTGAATCGCGCCGAGCTCCGTCCGACGGTGTTCTATCTGCATCCGTGGGAGATCGATCCGGAGCAGCCGCGGCTCGGCACCTCGGCGCTCGGACGCTTCCGTCACTATCGCAACCTTCATCACACCGAAGCGCGGCTGATCCGTCTGCTGCGCGACTTCGCGTTCGCGCCCATGGAGCAGGTGATGCTGCCACTGGAAGCGGGCGACACGCTCGAGCCACTGGCGTTCGCGCTCCCTTACGTATGGTGACGACACTTCCGGCACTCGAACCCGCGACGATATCGATCGCCGACGATCCGGCGGCGTGGGACGCCTACGTCAGCGCGCACCCCGACGCGAGCGGCTACCACGCGTGGGCGTGGCGTCGCGTCTTCGAGGACGCTTTCGGACACGAAACGGCCTACCTCGCGGCGCGGCGCGGCGGGCGGATCGCCGGCGTGCTCCCCATCGTCCTCTTTCGGTCGACGCTGTTCGGCCGGTTCGCGGTGTCGCTGCCCTTTGTCAACTATGGCGGCGTGCTCGCCGACGATGCCGAGGCGGCCGACGCGCTGATCGCGTCGGCGCGGCGGCTGCTCGAGCGCCGCGGGGCGCGGCACCTCGAACTGCGGCATCGGGTGCGCCGCTTTGCGGACTTGCCCGCGAAGGATCACAAGGTCACGCTGCTGCTGGACCTGCCACGGACCGAAGACGAGTGCTGGCAGGCGCTCGATCGCAAGGTGCGCAACCAGGTCCGGAAGGCCGAGAAGAGCGGGCTCACGGCGACGA
>JABFWM010000474.1 GCA_013362195.1 Acidobacteriota bacterium | reverse complement strand
CTCGTCGCCTTCGGCGAGCGGCGGCAGCAGGCCCGCCGCCTCGTCGTCATCTGCCGACGATGCGTCGGGACCGGGCGCCGTCCGCTCGTCAGCCGCGGGTACGGCGGCCTCCTGGTTGTAAACCGCCATCCAGCCGGCGAACTTCGGCACCGATCCCTTGACGCGGAACAGGTAATCGCCCGCGGTGATGTCGACCGTCGTTTCGTCGAAGGTGGCCGGCGGCATCTGTGAAGCGACGAAGCGGTTCCAGATCAAGCGGTACAGGTAGTACTGGTCTTGCGTGAGATGCGCGCGCACCGCGTCCGGGTGGTATTGCAGCGACGTCGGCCGGATCGCTTCGTGCGCGTCCTGCGCGTCGGCTTTCGCGCGGTAGTAGGTCGGCTTCTCAGGGACGAACTCGGGCCCGAATTTCTCGCCAATGAACTGGCGGACTTCGGTCAACGCCTGATCGGAGACGCGCGTCGAGTCCGTGCGCATGTAGGTGATGAGGCCCACCGAGCCCTCGCCGGGCAGCTCCACGCCTTCGTACAGCTGCTGCGCAATCATCATCGTCTTCTTGACGGGGAAGCGCGACGCCTGCTGCAGCTTGCTGGTGATGAACGGCGGCACCGCGCCCTTCTTCCGCTCCTTCGTCGAGACGGAGTCGACGATCCAGCGCGCCTTCTTCAGATCGGTGACCGCGGCGGTCGATTCCGCCTCGTTCGTGATCTTGATGGTCGCGCCGCCCTTCTTGAGCAGCTTCGCCTCGAACTCAGGAGGCACGGCGGCCGCGAGGCGCGCGCTGATGTTCCAGTATTCCTCCGCCACGAACGCTTCTATCTCGCGTTCGCGATCGCACACCAGTTTCAGCGCCACCGACTGCACGCGTCCGGCGCTCAGGCCGCGGCGGACCTTGTCCCAGAGCAGCGGGCTGATCTTGTAGCCGACCAGGCGATCGAGCACCCGGCGCGCCTGCTGCGCGTCCACCATCTTCTTGTCAATGGTCGTCGGCTTCTGCAGCGCCGACAGCACGCCCTTCTTGGTGATCTCGTTGAACATCAGGCGGCGGATCTTCTTGCGGTTGCCGCTGCCGAGTTCTTCGGCGAGGTGCCAGCCGATCGCCTCGCCTTCGCGGTCCGGGTCGGTCGCGACGAAGATCTCGCTGGCCTTCTTCGCTTCGTCCTTCAGCTCCTTGAGCACTTTCTTGCGGCTCGCGATCACTTCGTAGGAAGGCTCGAATCCCTCCTCGACGTCCACGCCGAGCTTGCTCTTGGGCAGGTCGCGCACGTGCCCCATCGAGGCGACGACCTTGAAATCCTTGCCGAGATATTTGTTGATGGTCTTGGCCTTTGCGGGCGATTCGACCACCACGAGTGACTTGGCCATATCTTCTTTATCTTTGTTCGTCTGCCCCGTCCGGCCGCCCGGTCGGTGCCGCGGCAAGGCCTCGTGCAGGCCCGGCCTCCGTAATACCGTAGCGCCCTCCGGCAAACCTTACCAGCCGCCCTCGCATCTCCCATTCTGTAATACGAGCGAGCAGCCGAGGCCCCGGAAGCCCGAAAATTGTTACCAGCGTGTCGAGATCGTAAGTCTCTCCGATCGCCAACCGGTCGAGTAAAGGCTCGGCAGGCAGTGACTTAGCTGCGGATCCGGGGCGCGGGGCACCCGCCGGCCACCCCAGCCCTTCCAAAATATCGTCCGCCGTCTCGACGACCGCCGCGCCGTCCTTCAAGAGCGCATGCGACCCCCGGTTGCGGCCGCTGAGCACGCTGCCCGGCACCGCCATGACATCGCGGCCCTGTTCGAGGGCGCAGCGGGCGGTAATCAGCGATCCGCTCTTTTCCGATGCTTCGACGACAACAACGGCCATGGAGATCCCGCTGATCAGCCGGTTCCGCAGCGGGAAGTGCGCCGGCAGGGGCGGCGCGCCAGGGCCCAGTTCGCTCAGCAACGTGCCGTTTTCGCAGATACTTGCCGCAAGTTCGGCGTGTTCGGATGGATAGATGATGTCGGGCCCGGAGCCCAGCACCGCGACCGTCGAGCCGCCGGCGCACAGGCACCCTCGATGCGCCGCGCCGTCGACGCCGCGCGCCAGGCCGCTGACGACTACAAGGCCACGCTCCGCCAGTTCGCTCCCGAGCCGCGTCGCCACTTCGATCGCGTACGGACTGGCCGCTCGCGAGCCGACGATCGCGACCGCGGGTCGGGTCAGCGGCAATATCCGCCCCCGCACCCACAGCAGCGGCGGCGGATCGACGATCGCGCCGAGCAGTGGCGGGTACCCCGCGTCGTTCCAGCGGACCGCGGCGACGCCGCGGCTCCGGGCGCGCTCCAGTAATCGCTCTGCTGCGGCTCGCGCCTCGGTCGTGACCAACCCGACGTCCGCGTTCGGCGCGGACGAACGGATCACATCATCGAGTGTGACCGCGCATCCGGCATGCTCGCGCAATTCCTTGAAGATCGCGGCCGCGCGGATCCGGCAGATCCCGGGAAGCGTCGACAGGGCGACGACGGACTGAAGATCCATGAGCGCTCTTCAGCCGCTGCGCCGGCGGGTCGAAAAAGCCCGAGGGGCCGTGCGCAGCGGCAGTGCCGGCGCCCGACCCCTCTGTCCTTATTATAGGCCTCCGCTGTCTCCGCGCGCAAACGCCAACCTTACGCGCCGCGTCCAATCTTTACCATTCGCGGCGCCGAACGCCCGGCTTTTGCGGCATTCCGCCGCCCTTTCGCGTGGTACGTGCATTGCTGGTATAGTGGGCCACCACACCATGCGGCGACCGCTCCTGGCGTGCATTCTGGGCGTCCTGCTCGTCTCGTCGTCGGCGCTGGCGAACGAGCGTTCGGACGCGAAGACGCAGGTCGAGTTCGGGATCAAAGTCGCGCAGAACGGCCTCTGGAACGAAGCGCTGTATCGCTGGCAGAAGGCGGTGCAGATCGATCCGGGCTACGCCGCGGCATGGAACAATCTGGCGATCGCGTTCGAACACGAGGGGCGTTTCGAGGAAGCGAATCAGGCGTACGAGAAGGCGCTGCAGCTCGACCCGAAGAACCTCCTCATTCGTCAGAACTACGACCTCTTCAAAGAAATCAATGACCGCACGAAGCGCCGGCGCGCTCGCTAGCCTCGTCGTCCTCAGCGCCATCGGGATTGCGGGGTGCTCGGGCTTCTACGAGATCCCGATCGAAACGCCGATCCAGCCGAAGATGGATGTGACCGGCTTTCAGCGCGTGCTCGTCGCGGGGTTCATCAGTGGCGGCACCGAAGACGTCGACGCCAATCTCGAGACGGTGCGGCTGCTGCGCAGTCAGCTGCGCACGAAGTCGCCGCTGCGCGTCATCGAAGCCGACGTTCTGCCGCTCGCCGAGATCGCGGTCGAGCAGAATCGCGAGAACCGCGAGCACACCGCCTCGAGTCCGGTGGCCGGCGCGAGCGACGGTGTGCAGCCCGTCGCGCCGCTGCCGAACCCCGTCGCGACGCCGGCACTGGCCGCGCCCGCGCCCCCGC
>JABFWM010000512.1 GCA_013362195.1 Acidobacteriota bacterium | reverse complement strand
TCTAAGCCGTAAGCCCTCGTGAGCCTTGAGCCACCCTGAGCCGTAAGGCCCAAGCCGTGAGCCCTTCTGAGCCCTGAGCCCTGAGCCCTAGGCCGTGAGCCTTCCCTCACCCGATCCGCAGGTTCGCCACCAGCGGCAGATGATCCGACGCCATCAGCGCCTTGCGCGTCCGCGGCATTTCCACGTTCACGATTTCGACGCGTCCTTCGTAATAAATGTGATCGAGGTGGACGACCGGGAACAGGCCGGGGTAGGTGCGGCGACGCTTCAGGTGGGCGGCGATGTCGACGCTCTCGAAGAGCGACGACAACGTTCTGGTGGCCAGCCCGCGCATCCATTCATTGAAGTCGCCGAGGATGATCTTGGGCCCGGTCACGCGCCGGTCGTGCACGAACGACGCGAGGCGGCCGGCTTGATACCGGCGCTCGAGGACGGCGGTGCCGAGATGCACGTTGTAGACGTGCAGCAGCTGGCCGCCGACGTCGAGATCGGCGCGCTGGCAGTTGCGCGACTCGCAGGTGCGCCACGACAGATCGTACTGGCTGTGGTGCACGATCGGATAGCGGCTGAGCACGACGTTGCCGAACTGGTGCTGCCGCAGCGTCCGGACGCAGTTCATCACCCAGCCCATGCCGAGGCCGGCGCCAATCTCCTCGGCCTGGCCGGCGCCCGCCGGACCCGCGCCGATCACTTCCTGCAGCGCGATCACGTCCGCGTTGATCTCGCGCAGCACCTCGATGATGCGGCGCGGGATGACGCGCCGATCGAGTCCGCGGCAGCGGTGGATGTTGTAGGTCGCGATGCGCAGTTGGGTCATGGGCGGCTACTGCTGGCGCTCGAGGATCCAGACGAACGGCCCGACGATCTTTTCCCAGAGCGGCCGCCGCTCCCATGCGGCGAGGGTGATCTCGTCGCTGCCCGCGAGATCCCGGTCGTAGTCCGCCAGGAGCCGGGCCGCGAGCGACCGGTCGCGCATCGCAATATTCACCTCGTCGTTGTGCTCGAACGACCGGTTGTCGATGTTGGTGGTGCCCACGACCGTCCACAGCCCGTCCACGATTAGCGTCTTCACGTGCGTCATGCTGCCGCGGAATTCGAAGATCCGGATGCCGGCGCGCAGCAGGTGCCCCCACATGCGCCGGCTCGCCAGGCGGACCCACTGCTGATCGGTGGCCGCGCCGGGGACGATCAGCATCACCTCGACGCCGCGCTGCCGCAGGTCGAGCAGCGCGCGCCGCAGCGCCCGGTCGGGAAGAAAGTACGGCGTCGACACGCGGACGGTCTCGTCCGCCGCTTCGATCAGCAGCTGAAATGCGACCCGCGAGGCGGTCGCGCGATCCGACGGCGAGCTCTTGACGACGAACGCGGTGGTGTCGCCGCAGGGCGTGAGATCCGGAAAGAAGTCGGGGCCGGTGAGGATCTCGCCGCAGCATTCCAGCCAGTTCTCGGCGGCGACGCCCTGCAGCGCCGCGACCACCGGGCCCTCGATGCGGACCATCGTGTCACGCCACGGCCGCGACCGTCCGCGTTGCGGAAACGCCCACCAGTCGGCGATCCCCGCGCCGCCGGCGAAGGCCGTCGAGCCGTCGACGATCAACAGTTCGCGGTGGGTGCGGTTGTTGATCCGCTGCAGCGAATACCAGCGGACCCGCTGGTACGACTCGATGCGGCACCCCGCCGCGCGCAGCCGCGCGATCGGCCGTCCCCACAGGTTGAAGCTGCCGATGGCATCGACCACGATCGTGACGTTGACGCCGTTGCGCGCGCGCTCCGACAGCGCGTCGATGAACCGGTCGGCCATCTTCCCGGCCTGGAAGATGTAGCACTCCATGTTGATCGAGCGCCGGGCGCCGCGAATCGCGTCGAGCATGGCCGGGTAGAACTCGGGGCCGTCGGTGAGCACCGTGACGCGATTGCCATGGTGGAGCGCCGCCTGGCAGGTCGACTGGATCGTGTAGAGAAAATCCTCGGCCTGCACCGACGTGCGCCGGGCGAGGTGATAGTTGATCCCCGGCGTGAAGAGAAACACGAGCACGAGCCAGACGAGGAAGATCGCCCCTGCCACCGCGAGCGACGTCATCAGCGTGCGGGCATGGGCTCGCCCGGGAGTGCGGCCAGCAGCGGAAGGTCGACCGTGAGCTGCGCGTCGCGGCCGGTCACGACAAACGGCGTCGCCACGCTGCGCAGCGATTCGAGCACGGCGGGACGCGCGAGGTCGCCGTCGTCGAGCGCCGTGCAGGCGACGGCGAGGTAGTCCCCTTCGGGAAGGCCGATCGCGGTGAAGCGCCCGTCCGCATCGGTGCGCAGCAGGCGCACGCGCCGCTGACCGGGCCGCCAGAACTGCGGTGCGACGGCATACACGAGCACCGGCGCGTTCGCGGCCGCCGCGGCCCGGTCGGTGACGCGGCCGGCGACCCGGCTCGCGCGATCCGTGATCACGAGGCGTGCGCCGCGGAGCTGCTGTCCCTCGCCCACCTCGACACCCTCGTCCACGACCTCGCGGCCGCGCACGAGCACCGACTGGACGATCCACGAGGGCGGAAGGTCGTCGACGACGACCTGATGTTCGCCCGCCATCACGCCGCGCAGCGCGAACCTGCCCTTCGAATCGAGCGTGCCCCTCGAAACGTCGCCGAACGGCGTGCCGTCGGCGAGCGGCGCGCGCACGCGCAGCGACGACAGGGCCGGCGGCGGGCCTCGGTGCGCGGGATCGATCGTCACCTGGCCATCGATGGCGCCCCCGGGGTGCAGCGTGAGCACGACGGCGTCGACGTCGCGGCCCTCGACGATGACGCTGAACGTCGCAAAGAGCGCTGGATCGTTCGGGGCGATCTGGCCGCGCGCCCGCATCTGGTATCGCCCCGGCGGCACGCGCCCGAAATGGAAGGTGCCGTCCGGGTTGATGCTGACGTCGGAGGGCGCGAAGGCCGGAGCACCGTTGTCTGCGACCGGCGTCATCGCAATCGTCGCGCTCGACAGCGGCCGTCCGTCCATCGTCGACAGCCGGCCGCTGACGTGCGCCAGCGGCACGAACGTCATCCGGATGTCGACGCGCGGAGGAGACGCGCCGTCCGCGATCGTGACGATGCGGGCGTTGCCGGGCACGCTGACGCCTGGATAGTAGGTGGGTGCGTAGGCGAGGCCCACGCCGCCGGCGCTCGGGGCGGCGCTCGCGGCGATGACGTAGCGTCCGGCGGCGAGGTTCGTCAGGCGGAAGTCGCCGTGCTGGTCGGTTCGCGCCGACGCGGCGGCCTCGAGCGTGTGCCGGCCGCCGGCGTACCGCGAGACGAGGGCCTCGACGCGCGCGCCCGCCAGCGGGGCGCCGTCCTCCAGCACGACGCGCCCCTCGAGATCTGCGGCGGCGGGTGTCGCGGGCGGCGCGGCGGATTGCGCCGACATGGCAACGCTCGCGGCGCCGCCGGCGAAGACGATCGCGGCGCCCACGATCGGCCACGCGGCGCGCACGCGGCGCGTCAACGTCATGGGGATATCATAACGGTTGCGGGTGGCGTGGCTGCGGTCGTCGGCTGACCTGATGGCCTCCGGCGACGGCGTGTGCGCCGGTTCTGACGACCGGGCCTGCGAGCGAACGAAGGGCCCGCGTGACACAGCACGAAGAGCCACCCCGCCGATGGGCGAACGAAGAGGCGACACGAACGACGGGTGCAGCCGGGGCGTCAGACCCGGCGTCGAGGCGCATTGACCGAACATGGCGCGTCTGTTCCAAGCCAGCTGCGTGGCTCTCATCACCGCGTCGCTCGTGATCGCGGCGTGCCGCCGGAGCGAGCCGCCGATCCGCGTCAACGGCACCGCGCTCGTGATTGAGAACCAGACGCACCAGGCGTGGCGTGATGTCGTCGTGACGGTGAACGGCTATTACCGCGGCACGGCGGGCACGCTCGCGCCCGGGGCGCGCCTCGACGCGAGCCTGGGAAATTTCGTCACCGGACTCGGGCAGCGGTTCGATCCGCGGCGCGAGCGCGTCCGGGTCGTGGAAGTCAAAGCGACCGACGCGTCGGGCAAACCCGTAACGCTGGAATTACGCAACGACAGGTAGGCCACCATGTCCAAGCTCGAGTCGGAATTCGAGGTGCCGTGCCCCTGCTGCCAGGCGACGCTGGTGATCGACACCAACCTCCGCCGCATCGTCCGGCACACCGGACCGGTGTCTGCCGATCGTCCCGAGCTGGACGATGCGCAGCGGATCCTCGCCGAAGAGGCCGCCCGCCGCGAGGCGCTCTTTCAGCAGTCGTTCGCGAACGAGCGCACGCGCGGCGACGCACTGTCACGCCGCTTCGAGGAGGCGCTGAAGCAGGCGCAACAGGAGCCGGTCACGAAGCCGACGCGCGACTTCGATCTCGACTGAGGTGCGCGGCACGTATACGGCGGCGGCGTTCGCGTTCGCGGCATTCGCCGTGTGGGGCAGCCTGTTTCCGTTCGAGCTGCAGCGCGTGTCGTGGCCCGAGATCCTCGCGTCCTTCTTCGCAGCATGGCAGACGGGGCCGGCGAGCTGGTCGCGGTCGGATTTCGTGTCGAACGTGCTGCTCTTCGTCCCGATCGGGCTCTTCGGCGCCGCAGCGCTGGACGCCACGTGGACGCGCGCCCGTGCGCTGAACGCGGTCGCGGTGATCGCCGCGGCGTTCGTCCTGAGTCTTGGCCTCGAGCTGGCCCAGGCCTGCATCGTCTGGCGGACGTCGTCGGTGGTCGACGTGCTCGCGGAAACCTGCGGCGCAGCGCTCGGGTGTGTGTGGTGGCGCGCGTCATCCGTCCACATCGATGATGCGGCCGCCGCCGCGCACGCGCTCGTCGCCCGCGCTGCCGCACTCGAACGCGCGCTGCTCGGCTACGCGGTACTGTTTGCGATCGGGTGGCTGCTGCCGTTCGATTTCACGCTGCGCCCGAACGAGATCGCGGACAAGTTCGCCCACGGGCGGCTGCTGCTGCCGTTCATGCCGTCGCCGGACGGGTTCCCGCCGTCAACGCTGCTGGCCATCGCGGCCGCCGCGATGCCGCTGGGGATCGTGGTCGTACGACTCCGCGCACGCGCCCGGCGGCCGATCGCGCACGCGATGCTCATCCTGGTGCCCGGCCTGCTGGCGCTCGAGATCGGCCAGGCGCTGGTGTTCTCGCGAACGACCGACACGCGCGGCATGCTTGCCGCACTGATCGGGGCGCTCGCGGGAGCGGCGGCCGCGCGGCGGGCAAGGACGGCGGTGCTGGGGTTCTGACGGGTGGAACCCCAGCACCGGCGGACTTCACCGATCCCGCGTTCTGAGGCGCGGCAGCACCGTCCACCCGAACGTCTGCGACACCTGGCGCCCGCCGACCTCCGTGACCGTCACGATCACCTGATAGACGCCGGCCGCGTCGTTGTCGATGTGCCCGCGAATCCTCGCCTTCTCGCGATCGATGCGCAGTCCGCGCGGCAGGTTGCGCGCGCTGAAGTCCACCAGGTTGTGCAGGCGCTCCTCGCCACCCGCGAGCTTGACGGCCAGCGCGTTGTAGACGACCTCCAGCTGCAGATCGACGTTGTCGCCGGCGCGGTTCTGCTGCGGACCGGGGTTCTTCAGCTCCGTCACCAGTCCTGCCGGACGCGCGACGTGCCACACGAACGACGTCGACGCGATCGACGTGCCGTCGGTGGCCGACACCGTCACCGTGAAGTCGCCAATCGCGAGCAGGATGCCGCTGATGACGCCGGATGACGGATTGATCGTGAGGCCTGCCGGCAGCCCCGTGGCCGAGAACGACAGCGGCTTGCCTTCCGGATCCGTCGCGGCGATGGCAAGCGACACCGTGTCGCCAAGCGTGCTCGTCTGATCCGCGATCGGCGCAACGACCGGCGGGAGGTTCGGCGGCGGCGGCGGCACCGCGACGATCCATGCGAACGTCGTCGAGGCCGTGGCCGCGCCGTCCGAGACCGTGACCGTCACGGTGAAGCTGTCGGCGCGCGCGAGCGTGCCGCTGATCGCACCCGTGGTCGCGTCAATCGTCAGGCCATCCGGGAGACCGCTGGCGCGATACGTCAGCGCGTCGTTGTCTGCGTCGCTGGCATGCACGCCGAGGGTGACCGCGTCGCCCACGTGACCGGCCTGATTGGCAATCGGGGCGATCGCCGGCGGATGGTTCACGAACGTGAACGCCGTATACGTGTAGTCGTTGAACCGCACTTCGCCGGTGATGCTGGACGAGAGCCGCACGAACAGCTGACGGCCGTCCACCGGCAGACCGGCGACGATCTGCACGAGCGTCGTGCCGAACTGGCCCGCGAAGATGTCCGCGAGACCGGGCGCCGACCCGATATCGAGGCGCGTGCTCGCGACGCCGACGCCCGCCTCCCAGGTGAACGCCTGCGTACTCGACGTGAACGTCGATCCAGGCGCCGGTGCCACGATGGCGGCGCGACGGAACACGCGCCACACGAACGAGGTGCTCGCGGTTGCGGTTCCGTCCGACACCGAGATCGACACCGGGAACTCGCCCGTGACGGCCAGCGTCCCGCTGATGATGCCCGTCGCCGGATCGATGACGAGCGACCCGGGCAGTCCGATCGCCGAGTAGGTCAGCGGGTTGTGGTCGGCATCGGTGGCGGCGATTGCGACAGTCGCGCTCTCGCCCTGCTCACCTCGCTGATCGGCGATGGGCGCAATCACCGGCGGATGGTTCACCGGCGGCGGCGTGACCACGTGCCACGTGAACGATGCGGTCGCGCTCAACGATCCATCGGACACGGACACGACGACGGCAAAATCGCCGGCGGTCGTGAACGTGCCGGAAATCGCGCCGGTCGCCGGATTGATGGCGAGCCCGCCCGGCAGTCCGGTGGCGGAGTAGGTGAGCGGGTCGCTGTCGGGATCGATGGCCTGCACGGCCAGGCTGGCCGCATCGCCGACCTGATTCGTTCGATCGGCAATCGCGGTCACGACCGGCGCCCGATTGACGGGCGGCGCGGGCGTCGGCGGATAGAAGTCGAGGGCCCAGCCCGCGCGGCACGCGAGATCGGGACGATCGGCGGTGTCGCGGCCGCCGTACGCCGCCGAGCAGTTCGCGTTGCTCACGCCGATGAACGGGAAGAGGTAGTCGTAGGCTTCCTTCGCGCCGGTCCACCCGCTCGTGATCCCGATCATGAGATTGAGGCGCGCTTCAGGCCCGTAGAAGCCCGCGTAATCGCGCTGCAGATTGGGATCGCCGATCGTGTTGTGGGCGATGTCGGCCATCGTCGTGAAGAACGTGAATCCGGCCCACGAGCTCGGATTGGGCACGTGGCCGGCCGCAATCAGGTACGGCGCGCCCCAGACGCACGGAATCGTGACCGCGTTGAGGCCGCAGCCGAACGGCGACTCGCGGGGATAGTCGGGCGCGCTCGTGAACAGCCGCAGCTGCAGGCGCGCGATCGCATCGCGGTGGTCGAGGCCGCCGGTGAATCCCTGCGCACGCGCCCGATCGATCGCGAACGCGAGGTAGGTCTGTTCCCAGAGCGAGATGTAGCCCGGTTCGGGACGGTACTTCGTCCACAGCAGCTTCAGGGGGTTGGTCACCGGGTCCTGCGAGTTCGCGTTGGTGTCGAGCCACTGCAGGTTGTTCTGCACCTTCAGCGAGAAGTACGCCCGCGTGTCGGCGCTGGGCGCGTAGGCGGCGGCATCGACCAGGTTGCGCAGCGCCCATCCGAAGCCGCGCACCTCGTTGTTCTCGAGAATGCCAAGGCTGCCGCGCACGGCGTCGCCGTTATAGGTGTGAATCAGGTTGTAGTTCGCGATGAAGCCCATTTCCTCGCCGTAGTAGCGGTCGCCCGTCAGCAGATACGGTACGTAGGCGAGCGACGGCTGATGCGCGAGATCCGGTCCGAGCGGCGACTGGCCGGGCCCGGGGATGCCGGTGCCATATTCGTGCATCTGCATCGGGCCGCCCTTCACGCGGTCCTCGGGCCTGACGATCGGATCGGTGCTGGCGCGATCGTCGAGCCACACCGTCGGGCGCTGATCGAGCGAGATGAATCGATCGGGGCCGACGCCCGGGGTGATGCTGCCCAGCGGCTCGCGGATGTGGAACGGCCACGATCCGGAGAGGTCGCCGTTGGCCAGGACGAACGCGCGCTGCGTCGGATCCTTGTGCACGAGATAGCGCGCGGTCCAGTCAGGATACGGCGCGAGCTCCGGACGGCCGGCGTGATCCCACATCGGATTGTTCAGCGCGCCCTGGCCGAGGACGTCAAAGGCCGGCCGCAGCGCCCCCGTCGCGTCGGTCGTGCGGTCCACGACGTTCGCCACCAGTCCGAGGTATGGCGGCAGCGCGCCGGCCTGATGGAAGGGCGTCAGATCGGGAGCGATCGACCCAGCCGATCCACTGCCGATGTCGAAGACCTTGCGCCACCGCGTCAGGTAGAAGTGCTGGAGCGCCGCTTTCGACCAGACGGTCGCGCCGTTGACGGCAATCGTCACGTCGTAGGTGACCGTGGTCGCGCCGGCCTGATCGAGGACGTTCTCAACCGAGACGTCGACGCGCGCCGTGCCGTCGCTGTACGAGCGCGTATCGAAGTTGACGCGCAGGAACGGGTGCGCGCCGGAGGACGACACCGGCGCGACGACGGAGCGTCCTTCGTAGACGTTCGGCCCCGTCAGCCAGCGATCGGCCGAGAGCGCGGCCGGCAGCGTTGCGACATACGGCACGCCGCCGATCGTGAACGTCACGGACGCGGCCGGGATGAACGGCGCATCGAACTGGGGACCCGATGCCGGCGCCGCCGTGATCGCGAAGCTTCCCGCAGCGTCGGCCTTGACGGTCACGACGGCAAACCTGATCGACCCGTCGTCCCAGCGCGTCTTGACGTCGGTTTGCGTCGCGAGCGAGCCGACCCGGAGTCCGTCGCGCGCGAACCCTTTCGGCACGACCTGGCCGAAGGTCACCCATCCAGGCGTGAGAGCGACGGTGGCAATCGGGGCGGTTTGCGCCGACAGCGCGGTGGCGCCGGCGAGCGCCCACACGACAATCAGCGCGGACGTGAACAGCGAACGCACGCGACGCGCCATCATGCCGTCGCGCGCACGCAGGGTCAGCCGACGAGGAAAGCAATACGACATCGGACCTCCGACGAGTCTCAGGTCGAACGAACTTTTGGGGCGATTGGCGCCTTGCGTTGCAACTTTCCACCCATCGCTCGAAGGGCGCCGTTCGAGCGGTCAGTCACGGACCGGAACGGACAGTTCGGACGTGTTCCGTCACGCGGGCGGCGTTCAGGGCCGCAGGCCGGCGGCGACGGGGCGTCTGAAATCCGCTGTTCTGGCGACTTTTGTTCGGCAGGCGAGAGAGTGAATCATCTGGCGAGCGCCCAGCCCGATCGCTTGTTGAGGTCGTCCACCATGCGGACGCCGGCGGTCTGGTCCGCCATCAACGCCTGCAGGCTTTTCGACGCGCCAGGATCGCCGAGGCGCTCGCAAATCATCAGCAGCAGGCGCGCCTCCGGGCCGTAATAGCCCTCGAACGGACGCACGAAATCCGGTTGGGCCGGGCTCGGCACGCCGAACGTCGCGGCGGCCATCTCGGAGAATCGCCGGAAGTAGGTCACGGTGCGCGACGAGGGGTCGGCTTTCCTGCCAGCCGCGAGCAGGTACGGCGCCTGCCGATCGTGCTGCTTCGGCCACTCCGGGTGCGTGAAGAGACTGAGCTGCAGCCGCGCGATGCGATTGCGGAGGGCCGCGCCCGCGCCGCCGAAGTTGACCGGGCCGACCTGGCCGTGCTGCATCACGCGATCGACGGCCCACGCGAGATACGACTGCTCCCAGAGCGAGATCCACATGTAGGGGCGATAGGCGCCGTTCTCGTCCTCGGGGCGGCGATTGGGAAAGAGTGTCTGCAGCGGACCCGAGTCGAACGTCGTGGCGTACGTGTCGAGCCACGTCAGGTTGTTGCCCACCATCTTTGCGAAGTAGGCCTTCACCGGCCAGCCATCGGGCAGATAGGCGGCGGCGTCGCCGAGCGTCCGCAGTCCCCAGCCGATGCCGCGCACTTCGTTGCCGACGAGCAGTCCCTGTGGACCGTAGCGGTTGCCTTCCGAGGCGAACGAGCCGATCAGGCAGAAGTTCGCCCAGAACGCGGTCTCGTCCGCGAAGAAGCGGTCGCCGGTGAGCAGATACGGGAGGTAGGCGAGTGACGGTTGGTGCGCGAGATCGCCCGGTTCGGCGCGGTTCTCGAGATGCCCGCGCGGGCCGGTGAAACCGCCCGACATGTTGCCCGGATCCTTCCAGCGTGGATCGAGCCAGTAGTAACCGAGGCCTGGCTGATCGATCTGCGGCCACGCGCCTTCGGCGTTGCGGACGTGCACGCCCCAGCTGCCGGCAAGTTCGCCATGGCGCAGGAAGTAGGTCCGTGCCGGCGTTGTTTTATGAACGAGGTATCGCGCCGCCCAATCCGGATAGGGCGCCAGCTCCGGACGCCCGGCGTGCGCGTTCATGGGAACCGTGAGATCGCCGAACGCGAGGATGTCGAAGCCGGTGCCGCTCACGCCTTGTCCGGCCACGGTCTGCGTCGGCACGGCCACGCTGTCGAGATACGCCGGAATCGCGCGCGACGCGTTGAACGGGGCCAGGTCGGGCGTCACCACGGATTCCGTGAGACCGGTCGCCGCGAACGTCTTGCGCCAGCGCGCGAGATATTTGTGCGTGACGCTGGCGCGCTGGAAGACCGGTTGCCCGGCCACCGCGATCGCGACGTCGTAGGTGACCTTGTCGGCGCTCTCGACGTCGAGGCAGTTCTCGACGGTCACGTCGACGCGATCGCCGCCGCCCGCGTACGACCGCACGTCGAAGATCACGCGCAGGAACGGGTGATTGCCGGGGGCGACGATGGCCCGGCTCTCCGTGACGAGCGGTCCACTGAGCCAGAGGTCGCCGCGGGTCGGGGGCGGCGCCGCGACGTACCGCCTGCCGTCGATCGTCAGCGTGACGCTCACGTCCGGCACCCGCGCCGCCAGCGGCGTGCTCGCGGCGCTCGTGGCCGGGGCGATCGCGTAGCTCGCCGATGCCGGAATCTTCGCCGAGACGATCGCGAAGCGAATCGATCCGTCGGGCCAGCGGACCTTCACGTCGGTTTGCGTCGGCAGCGTGCCGACCTGCACCCCGCTCTTCGCCTGACCCGCCGGGAGGGCGAGTCCGAACGTCGCCCAGCCCGGCGTCGCCGAGTAGCGCGCGAGCGCCTCGGCGCCACTTGCGACGCGTGCGCTGGCGAGCGCGCACGCGAGACCCACGACAACGGCGGACCGGAGCATCTGCATCGCACCGCCAGGCGCAAGAGCGGTGCCGATGCCCGCGCCGCGACGGGCGACCGGCGCACGCGTCGAGTCGACGAAATCGCCTGCCGCACGGCAGACAGAAGTCATGCTCGCCGCAGACTTTTCTCGCGAGAGACGAAGCGCACCAGCAGTTCGGGGTGGCGGCCTCTTTGCTGAGCACGTCTGACACACGTGCTCCGAACGCTCTTCGTGCTGTCGATCCTGGTGCCGGGATTTTTCCTGAGCCTCCGCAGCCGGTACGTCGCCCTGCTGATGTACCTCTGGTTCGCGCTCTTCCGGCCGCAGGACTGGATGTGGATCGACGTGACGTCGCTGCGCCTGTCGATGCTGCTCGGCCTCATCCTGCTCGTCCCGGCGATCGTCTCCGGCCGCTTTCCCAACGTCTCGCATCCGCTCAGCATCGGCATGATCCTGTTCGTGTGGTCGGCGTCGATCACGCAGATGGTCGCGGTTCGCCCCGACATCGGCTGGGTGTGGATCGATTTCCTGGTCCGGCTGTTCCTCGCGTCGATGATGATCGTGACGCTCGCCACCGAGCCGCGCAAGGTGCTCGGGGTCCTTGCGGTCATCGCCGGATCGCTCGGCTTCCATGCCTCCAAGGCCGGTCTCGCGTATGTGGTCGGCGGCGGCACGCGGTTCGCCGACGGCCTCGCGGGTGCGTTCGTGGACAACAACGGCTACGCGCTCGCGACCGTCATGATCATCCCGCTGCTGCTGGCGACGGCACAGAACGTCGATCTCTTATACGCCGGTCGCCTCCTCCCGTGGGCGCGGCGCGCCTTTTACGCGTCGATTCCGTTGTGCATGTTCGCCGTCGTCGGCACCTACTCGCGCGGCGGCTTCATCTCGCTGTCGGTGGCGACGCTCGCCTTCATCCTGCTGCAGGAGCGCCGGATGACGGCGCTCGCCGGGCTCACCCTGGTCATCACGATCGCGCTGCTGGTGGTGCCGGTTCCGCAAAGCTACATCGACAGGCTCCAGACCATTCAGACCTACAACGAGATCGGGGAAGAGTCGGCGATGAGCCGCCCGCACTTCTGGCGCGTCGGGCTGCGCATGGTGGCGGCCAATCCGATCGGCATCGGGTTGAAGCAGTACGAGGCGGCCTACGACAGGTACGACTTCTCCTACGGCCGCTACGGGCATAACCGCGCGGTGCACAACAGCCACGTTCAGGTGCTCGCGGAGCTGGGCTATCCCGGCGCGGCGATCTGGGGCGGCTGCTTCGCGGTGGCGCTGTTCGCCTGCTTCCAGGTGCGCCGCCGCGCGCGCGCGCCCGGCCTCGAGCCGCGGCGGGCGGCATTTCTGCGGACGACCGCCGACGGGTTGATCGTGTCGATGCTGGCCTTCATCGTCGGCGGCAGCTTCCTGAGCCTCGCGGTCAACGACCTGACATGGCTCATCTTCGGGATTGTCGCGGCGCTGGACCGCGTGTCGCGCCAGGCCGCCGCCGTGCCCGCGCCGGCGGCGCACGACGAGGCGCCGCCGCTGCCGCTCCA
>JABFWM010000645.1 GCA_013362195.1 Acidobacteriota bacterium | reverse complement strand
GATGTGCGTGCCCTGAAGGGTCCCCGTGGAGATCGTCGTACAATTCTGCGCGAACGCGGTCGAACAGGATCCCGCCACCGTACCGAACCCGATCGCCCGCCAATCGAGCACGAACGGGTTGGCCACGACCGCCGTGCCCAACAATGCCAGGCTGGCCCCACTCGCGAACACGAGAGCCACCATCTTTTTTCTCTTCAGAAATCGCGGACCCATTTCACCTCCTGTGTGGTGCGAGCAATCTGCGCACAATCCGAACTCGTTCTCGCCAGCCAGCGTAGTGACAATGCTCGCGGGCGGGTAAGGGGGTGAAACCCTACCTTGCCGTGGGGTTGAACACCCAATGCGCGCGTCGAGCTCGACAGGTGATCGGCGATCTCAGGGCATTGCACGATTGATCTGATTCCGGAGCCAACCAATGATCCATGAGGAGCCGCTCAGGATGCTGGAACGCCGTGATCGACGCAACGAGCCGAGGGACACCGCGATGGCCGCGAACCTGTCTCCGACCGCCGCCAGCCGGAGGTTCCTGCGGGAACTGGGCGCGCACCTGCGGCGCAACCGCGGGACGCTGCACGAAGAATGGGCCAGGCGCATCCGGACGGCCAGGCTCCTCGCCGCCATGACCAGGCGCGAGATCTATTCGGAGACGAAGGCCGTCTACGACAATTACGTCGAGATCCTGGAAACCGGCAGCGTCGAGTCGCTGAAAGCGTACGCGCAGAACCTGTCGGGCCGGATCATTCCCCGCGGCGTGGAGACGCGCGAGGTGCTGGGAATCGTGCTGCTGCTGCGCGACGTGCTGGCCCGTTCGCTGTTCCGGGAATATCGCCACGACTTCGCACGGCTCGAACGTATGCTCGACGCCTACGAACCGGCGGCCAACCGCATTGCCAATACGGTGGCCGTCAGTTTCGTCGAGGAGCGCGAACGCGTCATCCGTCAGCAACAGCAGGCCATGCGGATCCTCGACGTCCAGGAGGAGGAGCGCAAGCGCATCAGCCGCGAGCTCCACGACGAAGTCGGCCGGGCGCTGACCGCCATCAACATGAACCTCGCCTTCCTGCAACGGGACGGCGCCGCCGAAGCGGCCGCGCTGCTGAGCAGAAAAATTGCCGATATCGGCAATCTGCTGGTCGGCACGATGGACACCGTGCACAAGTTCGCGCGCGAATTGCGGCCGGCGATGCTGGACGACCTGGGCCTCGTGCCGGCGCTGCGCTCGTATGTGAAGGAGTACTCGCAGCGCACCGGCGTGCCGGTGCGGTTCAGAAGCGCCATCGATGGCGAGCGGCTGAACGCGGAACAGAAAACCGTGCTGTTCCGCGTCGTCCAGGAAAGCCTGACGAACGTGGCCAAGCATGCGCACGCGAGCCGGATCGACGTGACCCTGCGTACCGTCGCCAGCGGCATCCGCATGCGAATCAAGGACAACGGCCGCGGCTTCGTCGTCGATCAGGAACGCTCCGCCAGGGGGAAGAAACGGCTCGGCCTGCTGGGCATCCACGAGCGCGTGCGGCTGGTGGAGGGTCGCTTTGATCTCAAATCTGCACCCGGCAAGGGAACGACCGTGAAAGTCGAGGTGCCCTTGCGGAATCGCCCTCATCGGAGCGCGTGACATGTCTGCCGCACGAATCACCGTCTTGCTCGCCGACGATCACATGGTCGTGCTCGAGGGCCTGCGGGCGCTGCTGCGGACCGAACGCGACATCGAGATCGTCGGGGAAGCCGCGACCGGCCGGCAGGCGGTGCGGCTCGCCAAGGCGCTGAAGCCCGACGTGGTCGTCATGGACATTGCCATGCCGCAACTGAACGGCCTGGAAGCCACCCGTCAAATCACGACCGCCGTGCCTTCCTCCCGCGTGCTCATCCTGTCGTCCTATTGCGACGATGAATACGTCGAGCAGTTGATCGACTCCGGTGCGGCGGGCTACCTGCTCAAGCAGGCCGCCTTCACCGATGTGGTCAGAGGCATTCGCGAGGCGAGAAGAGGGAACAAATTCTTCAGCCCCGCGGTGTCCACGCGACTCACGAACCTCTATCGCGAGACCGTCGTGCGGGGGACGGCGGTCAGGAAGCGCGCGGACGTGTTGACGTCCCGGGAGACGGAAGTGCTCCAGTTGATTGCGGAAGGCGCCGGCAACAAACAGATCGCCGCGGAGCTGGGCATCAGCGTCAAGACGGTGGAGCGGCACCGCGAGCGGCTCATGAACAAGCTGGACATTCACGATATCGCCGGCTTGACGCGCTACGCCCTGTGCAAGGGCATCATCGAGCGGAAGCTGCCCTAATGGACTGTCCCCGCTGATCAAGGACCACCTCGCGGGCGGAGCGTCCCGGCTGGCGGCGTTGCTCCTCCCTCAAATACAGCCGGTATTGTCGGTCGTCGCGCCTTGCCATCCGGGCGCCGCGTTCTGCGATCTGGTCCTCGTTCAACGTGGACGGTCCACTAGCGGTTTCGCCCGCATTTCAGATCTGAAACGCACTGTGCCTTTTCGGAGCATCCACGTGCACCCAGGGACGGACGACCGCCGCCAGCCCTGTGGGGCGATCCGGCCATAAATCCAAAGATATAGAGTGCCTTTTTTCGGGCGGCGGGCGGGCCGACGCTGGCGCACGTGTTGCCATCCGGGCGGGTGATGCCTTTGCGGTTCGGCCAGCCGCCTGGTTCTCCGCCCCGCGGCGACGGCGCCACGCGGCCCCAGAGCGATCCCTCGAACGTCGTCACCCTCGGGCGCAATCAAGGGGCCCGTGTTCCGCCCCGCGGTCATACCGCCCTGGGAAGCCTGTTGATCACTCGCGGGCTGATCACCGAGGCCGAACTCGAGAGCGCGATTGCCGAGCAGAAGCAAAGCGGAGGGCGGCTGGGCCGAGTGCTCGTCGACCTCGGAGTCCTCACGCCCGAGGCGCTGCTCGATGTGCTGAGTGAACAGCTCGGGGTGCCGACCGTTCGCGTGAATGCGCACACCGTGCAGCAGGACGCGGTCGCCGCCCTTCCGGAAAAAGTCGCGCGACGCCACGTCGCGTTCCCGCTGCACAAGGCGGGCAACACGCTGACCGTCGCGCTCGCGGTGCCCAAAAATCTTGCGGCCCTCGACGACCTGCGCTTCGCGTCCGGGTGTGAGATCCGTACCGTGCTCGCGCTGGAAGACGAGATCGTCGCCGCCCTGGATCGCTATTACCGGGACGAATGGCTGCCGGACATCTCCGAGCAGAACGCCGAGCCGGTGGTGATCGACTCTCCGGCCGCGCAGCTGCTGGCGCGCGATGAGGCGGCGGAGCGTTCCGCCGTGTCGGTGCTGGAACGGGTGATCGCGCGCGCCGCGGCGGATGGTGCGAGCGACATCCACTTCGAGCGGCGGCCGGATGACTTTCATATCCGCTTCCGCGTAGACGGGACGTTCCGCGACATCGCGGTATTGCCCACGGCGCTCGCCCCCGCCGTCGTCGCGCGGATCAAGGTGCTCTCCGGCATGGACATCGCCGAACACCGGCTCCCTCAAGACGGCCGATTCAGCGCGTTGGTGGGCGAGCAGCGCCTCGATCTGCGCAGCTCCACGTATCCCACCGTGCACGGCGAAAAGGCGGTGCTCCGCCTGCTGGACAGCGCACGTCTTCGCCTGCAGCTGGATCGCGTCGGCATGACGGGCGACACGCTCGACGCGGTGCGCGCGCTCATCCACCGGCCCGAGGGCATTCTGCTCATCACGGGTCCGACCGGCAGCGGCAAGACGTCCACGCTCTACGCGGCGCTGGGCGAACTCGTCCAGACGGGCAAGAACATCGTCACGATCGAGGACCCGGTGGAGTTTGCGCTGCCCGGCATCAATCAGGGGCAGACCAACGCGAAGGCCGGCTTCACCTTCGCCAACGGATTACGTTCGATTCTGCGCCAGGACCCGGACGTGATCATGGTCGGCGAGATCCGCGACAGCGAGACGCTGGAGGTCGCCGTCGAGGCGTCGCTCACGGGACATCTCGTCCTCTCCACGTTGCACACGAACGGCGCCGTGCCGACGATCACCCGGCTGCTCGAGATGGGCGTCGAACCGTATCTCGTCGCGTCCAGCGTCATCGGCATCGTCGCGCAACGGCTGATCAGGCGGGTGTGCCGCAAATGTCGCGTCCAGGTGCAGACGCCCGCCGCCCTGCGTGCGATGTTCCGCAACGGGGAGCCCGGTTCGTACTCCCGCGGTCAAGGGTGTTCCGAGTGCCGTGGCACCGGCTTCCGCGGCCGGGTCGCGATATTCGAGCTGCTGCGCATGACCGATCCGGTAGGAGAGCTCGTGCTCGCGCGCGCACCCGAGGGACGCCTGTACGAGACCGCCCGCACGCACGGGATGGTGTCGCTGCGAGAGGAGTGTCTCGCGCTCGTGGCGAAGGGCGAGACCACGCTCGAGGAAGTGCTTCGAGTGACGCACGACGGCCGTCCAGCCTCGGCGAACGACATCAACCTGGCGCGCGTCGACGAGCGACGCGTGTAGGACGCCGTCAGTGTGGCGCAGCGCGCGGCGCCACTCCACCGGTCCTCAGGCGTCTTCCGCCCCGAGCCGGCGCGCACGGACTCCCCACGACCGCGACCCCGCGTCGCGCGGAGCGAGGTCGGGATACCAGGGCGTCGACATCACCGATACGTGCGGCCCTCCCTTCAGGAGGAGCTGCGCCTTCAGCCACATCGCGCGATGACTGACGATGAACTGGTACCACCGCCGCTGGACGAGTTCCGGGATCAGGACGATGATCTGTCGATCCGGCCTCGTCGCGGTGAGGTCGCGTAACCACCTCAGAAATCGTTCGAAGAACTGACGGTACGGCGACTTGATCACCACGAGCTGCGGTGGAGGCGAGGCGAGCGCGCGGCGTACCGGCTCCTCTACGCGATTATGCCATTGAGACTCGAGATCGTCCGTGTCCAGTTCCTCCGCCAGCACCTGCACCACGTACACTTCGGGTGAGATCGTCAGCGCAAACCGCAGCGCCTTCTCGCCGACATGATCGAGCCGCCGCAGCGGAATGACTACCACGGGCGGCGCCAGGTTCGCGACGTCCAACGGACCTTCCGCCCGCGTGACCGAGGCGAGGCGCTCGTGATAGTGCTTCACGCGGCGGAACGACACGACGAATGCCGGGATGACAAGTGCGGTGATCCACGCGCCGTGCGAGAACTTCGAGACCGTGACAATGCAGAGCGCCGCGGTCGTCGCAAGCGCTCCCGCTGCGTTGATGATCATCTTCGCGCGGGTGCCGCGCTCGCGGCGTTTCCGCCAGTGCGCCACCATGCCCAGCTGGGACATCGTAAAGGCGAGCAGCGCGCCCACGGCAAAGAGCGGGATCAGATGATCGGTGATGCCGCCAAACGCCACGAGCAGAACGCCGGCAAGCCCCGCAAGGACGACGATGCCGTGGGTGAACACCAGGCGGCTGCCGCGTCGTGCGAACTCGGGCGGCAGGTAGCGATCGGCGGCCAGCACGCGGCAGACGCGGGGGAAATCGGCAAAGCTCGTGTTCGCCGACAGCGCCAGCACCATCAGCACCGACGTCATGGTGACGTAGTAGAAGGCGCCCCGCCCCATCACGGCAGACACGACTTGTGAAACGACGCTCTGGTATCCGGCCGCGCCGGGCACCGTCGCCGTAATTCCGTATGCGCGCACCAGGACCGCGAGCCCGCCGAGCAGGAACACGAGGATCGCGACAATCAGCGTCAAGGTGCGGCGTGCCGGTCCGACGGCGGGCTGCCGGAACAGGGGCACACCGTTGCTGACCGCCTCGATCCCGGTCATTGCGGTACACCCGCTCGCGAAGGCGTTGAGCAGCAGCCAGAAGCCGACCGCCGTCGTTGCCGCGGCCTCATGCGGCCGTGGCGGCGGGGTGACCGGAAGCGGAGCGCCGCCGGAAGCGATCGTTCTGAGCAGTCCGTAACCAATCACCACAACGAGCGTGGCGACGAAGCCATAGGTCGGCGCCATGAAGACGAGCCCTGCCGAGCGGACGCCGCGAAGGTTGATGACCGTGAGCAGCAGCAGCACAGCCAGGCACAGCGGAAGCGTGTACGGGAGCAGCACGGGGACGGCGGACACGATGGCGCCGACGCCGGCGGAGATTGCGACGGCGGCGTTCAGGATGTAATCCACCGCGAGCGCAGCAGCCGCGACGAGCCCTGCGTCCGCGCCGAGGTTCTCCTTCGCGACGGTGAAGGATCCGCCGCCGTTCGGATACGCGGCGATGGTCTGCCGGTATGAAAAGTAAAGGATCAGCAGCAGGCCGATGATGGCCGCACTGATCGGCACAATCTGCTGAGACGCGGCGGCGCCGACGACAAGAAGGATCGTGAGGGCCGCCTCCGGCCCGTAGCAGGCCGACGCCAGGGCATCCAGCCCCAGTACGGGGATGCCCTGGATCGTGCCGATCTGCTCCTCCCCTTCGGCATCAGAGCGCAGCCGCTTTCCGAAGACGAACGTCCTGAGGTGCACCAGGCAAGCGGAGCAAGGGCCTTGCCCGCATGGACTGAGCGGGCCGACACCGCATCGGGCGGCTCCAGTCGCGCGAGCGGCGAGGCGCCCCGGTCATCGGTGTGCCCACGACCGGAGCCATTCTCATCCTGCAAGTATCGCCATCGTACGTCGCGGCGCGAAACAGGTGGGTTAATCCAGAGTTCTGATCGGCCGCGCGTCAAGCGGCGCGCGGTCGGGTGATCCGATGGATGCGCGCAGCGGCGGCGAGGCGAGCGGGACGCGTCAGGATACCGGGGTCGTTCCGCTCGCTTGCGGCGCGGCGTGCGTCAGGTTCGGCAGCGGCCGCGCAACGAACAGGCGGCGGCAGGGCCGCGCGATGAGACGAGCCCATCGCGTGGCGCGGTTCACGCGCGCGCTGTCGGTCGCGATGCCCGTATTCGCATACATCTGGCGGTACAGCTTCGAGATCACGACGAACGCGAGGCGTGCGCGAAGCGTGTCGGTGCATCGCGAACGTGCCCAGATGCCGCGAAGGCTGTAGAAGCGGTCCCACACGGCCTGCGTTCTCGCGCGAATCTCGTCGGGGGTCATCACCGGATGCGGCGAGTACACCTTCGGCCGTTGTGCCTGCGGGATGAGCCAGTGACGCGTAATGGGAATTCCGCCGACCTGGACGGCGTGCGCTCCGACGCTCTTCTCCCAGGCGTCGAAATCGACCGTGCCCGGGTACGGGGTCAGCATCACGAACTGAGCGAAGGCGAGCCCGGCGCGCTCTGCCACCTCCGCGGTCGCATCGAACGTCGACGGGCGATCGCTTGGCAGTCCGAAAATGAACGACCCCAGGACGTGGACGCCGTGCTCACGAAACTTACGGAGCCGTTGCACGAGCGCGTCGCCGAAGTCGTTGAAGTTCTTGTAGACGTCCTTCAGGCCCTCGGGTGTGACCGCCTCGATCCCGACGAGGGCCCCCTTGATGTTCGCCCGCCGCATCGCGTCGAGGAACGCCGCGTCCTCGGCGGCCTCCATCGTGATTTGCGTGAAGAACACCATGTCGGGCGGCAACTGTGCCAGCCGCTCCATCAGCTCGAACCGCTCCGCCCGCAGCGCGCGCAGCTGCTCGAGGCGTGCGACGTTGCCTTGACGCTCTGCCATCCGCAGATCGGTCAGGGTCACGGGGTAGAAGTTGTCGTCGGCCAGCGCCACGAACCGGAAGCCGCGGCGACGCAGCTCGAGCAGCTCGGTGACGACCGCGTTCACCGCGCGCTGGCGCGGCTTCTGCCCGTCGGTTCGCCACACCGAACAGAACGAACAGTGCTTCGGGCAGCCGCGAACGGTTTGTACCGAGCCCCACATGTAGCGGCCCTCTGGCAGCAGATCCCAGCGCGCCGGCAGAAATCGATCCCCATCGATGCGGCCACCCTCGTAGGTCCGCTGCAGGTTGCCGCGGCGTGCATCGTCGAGGACGACGGGCCAGATGATGTCGCCGTCGCCGCGGACGACGGCGTGCGCGCCGCCGAGCTCGTGCGCCTCCTGTGGATACAGCGTGGCGTGAATGCCGCCGAACACGACCGTCGCGCCGCGCGCCCGCGCCCGCGTGCCGATCTCGTAGCCACGAAGCGCGTTGCCGGTGTGGATGCCGATCCCGACAATGTCGCCGGCCTGCACGCGCTCGATGTCGAACGGCTCCAGCGTTTCGTCCGTAATCTCCGGTCGCCCATACCCCGACGGTGTTGCCGCTGCGAGGACGAACAGCCAGCGCGGCGTGATGACGCCGACGCCGAACGACAAATGACTCGGGTTGACCAGATGGACAGGCATATCGCTCATTCCTCGCTGCTTCGCCTCACGCCCAGGTCACGAGCGACCAATGATGCGGCGCGTCCCGTACATCTCCCCTCTGCGGCTCCTACGAGCGCCGGAAGCTGCGCGTGATGGTCGGCGGAGCGTTGAACCAGACGTCGCACGTCATCGTGAACGAGCGCGATGTGTTCGGGAGACCACGAGGTCGACATCGTCACGCTCCTTCACGGTAGCGATTGCGGCTGCCGGAGCTCGGAGGCTGAGGCGACGTCACGGATGGCGAGGCACCAGTCTGGCGGGCGGACGTAGTCTAGCGTACATTGCCTGCGCCCGAGCCACCACCGGACTGGCCTTGTGGCTGGTTTTTTGGACCGGCGCCCGGATCGAGCAGGGAATCAGCCTGCGTAGCTCGCGCGGCCGGCGCGTGGGTGACGAGTCGGTCGCGGGCCGCGCGCGCCGAAGAACCCACGTCGAGGGACGCGCCGCGCCGCGGCGCCGGGGTCGTGCCGCGGTTCCCTGGCCGCGCTCGTCTCGAATCCGGCGATCGAGACGTGTTCGACCGGCGCTGACAACAGCCGCTCGATGTCGCGCAGCAGCGGCCGTTCCGCCGTCGTCACCAGGGAGATCGCGCGTCCCGCCGCGCCGGCACGGCCGGTCCGGCCCACGCGATGGACGTAGTCTTCGGCGACGAGCGGAAGGTCGTAGTTGACGACGAGCGGGAGTTGCGCGATGTCGAGCCCCCGCGCGGCGATGTCGGTCGCGACCAGGACGCTGATCCGCCCGTTCCTGAAGTCCGCGAGCGACGACGTGCGGGCGCCCTGCGTCTTGTTGCCGTGAATGACGGCCGCCCTGATGCCAGCCGAGTTGAGGTGCTCGCCGACACGATCGGCGCCGCGCTTCGTCCTGCAGAACACCAGGGCCTGACCCACGGGCCGCTGCGTCAGCACGTGGAGGAGCAGGGCGCGCTTGCCGCCGGTGTCCACCGGATGCATCCGGTGCGTGATCGTCGGCGCGACGGGATTGGCCGGCGAGACATCGACCCGCAGCGGATCGCGGGTGAACTCCGTCGAGAGCCGCGCGACGGCGGCAGAGAGCGTGGCAGAGAAGAGCAGCGTCTGCCGGGACGGCGGTACCGCCAGCAGGATGCGGCGCAGCGGCGGCAGGAAACCCATGTCGAGCATCCGGTCGGCCTCGTCGAGCACGAGGATCGCCACCGCTGACAGATCGATCGTTCGCCGCTGCAGATGGTCGATGAGCCGCCCGGGCGTCGCGACCACGATGTCAGCGCCCTGTTTCAGCGACCTCACCTGAGCGGACATCGGCACGCCGCCGAAGACATGGGCGACCCGCAGCCCTGCGGGCGCTCCGTATTGCGCGAGCGCGCCTTGGACCTGAAGCGCCAACTCCCGCGTCGGCACCAGCACGAGGCCGAACGGCTTGCTCGTGGTGCGTCGGCCATGCCCCGACGAGAGGAGGCGCTGCACCATCGGCAGCCCGAATGCGGCCGTCTTGCCCGTACCCGTCTGGGCGCGCGCAACGAGATCGGCGCCGCGAAGAACGAGCGGAATCGACGCGGCCTGGACCGGCGTCGGCTCCGCATATCCCATTTCAACAAGGCGCGTACACAAGGAGGACGCAAGACCCAGCTCCGAAAACGACATGGACAGTCTCCTGAAGTCACCACGTGCGTCCGTACTCGCAACGTGGCCGCGCCTCAGCGCGGTGGACGCAGGCGACGCCACACCGGCATCCCTGCAGCGGAGCGCGAGCTCCGGGCGGATTTCGTTTCGTAGCTGGGGAATCGAGGAGAAGCGAGCCAGGAAGGACTCGGAACGCCTACCAACAGCAGAGCGCGTGAACAATCCGACACACGATGGTATCACGTGCCGGGGATCAGGTCTAGCGGAGCGGCTGCCCCGGGTGCTCGACCGCTTCCGAGATCCAGATGAACAGATCGAAGTCGTTGTTCGTGTCGTCCGCGTCAATCGGATGACGCGACGAGAAGGCCACGACATCACCCGTGCCGTTGATGGCCGCGCCGCCGCTCGGATCCAGCCACGCGTGCCGGCCGGTACTGAGGCGGCGAACCGCACCTGCCGCGCGGTTGTAGAGAAACACATCCGACAGCAGGTTGATGTCCCGGCTGCCGCCCGGACATCTGTCCGCGCACGTGAGATTTGACGCCTCCGACTGAAACGCGACGTGGACTCCGTGGGCATCGATGGCCGGGTTCCTGCTCCGTCCGTTTGCCGAGCCGCCGGACAGGCCGCGGCTCAGGAGCACCGTGCGGCGCGATCGCATGTCGTAGAGAAAAACGTCTTCCAGGCCGTTCGCGTCATGGGCCACCAGATTGGAGGCGTCCGACACGAAGGCGACGTACGCGCCGTCCCCGCTGATCGCACCGCCGAAGCTCGTCCCGTTGGCCGCGGCGCCGTCACGGCCAACGCTGACCCGCGTAGTCACGTGCGCGTCTCGATCGCGCACGTACACCGTGTTTCTCGTCGGCATCGCCCGCCGCGGGGCCTCGAACGGCGGCTCCAGGTCCGACGTCGAGGTGAAGGCGACGTATCTCCCGTCTCGGCTCACACTCGCGGCAAAGCTCGCTCCCGTCGCCGGCTGCAGGCCGTCGACTCGCACGCTGGTCCGTTCGAATCGATTGGCGGCGACATCGAACGCATACACGTCCTCGCCGTGCCCGTTGGCGTCGAACCCATCGGCCAGGTTGGTCGCGCACGACGAGAACACCACGATACGGCCGTCGCCGCTGATCGCGGGCTCACGGCTGCTCCCGTTCGGCGGCTCGCTGCCACGCTGCACGATGCGGGTGGTGGCGAGCCGGCGGTCACGCAGCGCGATCACGCGGATCACACGGCCATCCGCTTGCGCCTGCAGGGTTTCGTACACCAGCCGGCGGCCGTCGTCGGCGATGCGCGGCCACATGCTGTCCTGGTCCGCCGCGTCGGCGCCGTCGCCCAGTGACTCGATGGAAACGGATCCCGTGCTGCGGTCGAGCACGTAGATATCGCGATGGGTGTTCGTATCCGCCGGGACCAGCCTCGCGAACGACGCGAACGCGACGAAGCGTCCGTCGGCGCTCACGGAAGAGGACGGGACATCCGCGGGAGAGGAGTACCGATCCTGCTGTCGCACCGTCAGCAGGACGACGTCCTGCGTCGAAAGGCTGAAGGCTCCGACGATGGCCGCCAGGGCGAGGGCCGGTCGGTCGTGCATGTGCGGCCGCTCCGTGGCGCCTACCGGCCGTGTCCTCCGGCGGAACGGATCTCCCGCACCACCTGCCGTCCGACCGCAATCGCACGTTCCGTCTCGAAGTGGCCCTCGTCGTGGACCGTGTGGACGCCCGCGGTCGCGCGGCGCGCCAGCGACGGGAGATCCACCCCGTCGAGCTGTTCGATGATGTGTTCGAACTCGTGAGCGATCTTCTCCTCCAGATCCACCCTCGAACCAATTCGCACGCGCGCGAGCATCCGGCCCTGCGGATCGACCGTGAACTCGGTTGCGGCGCGAAATGGCGCGCGGTCCGGAATCACCGCGTCGTCGACGGTGATGACGATCGAATGAGACCCGGCAAGCCGCGCGCACTGCCGCCGGAACGTCACCGAATCCCTCAGCATGGCGGCGACGGCGGGCTGCAGGGCGGGAGAAATCAGGACGTTCGGCGAAAGCCGCACGTCGTTGAACTGGGGCGCCGCATCCGCGTCGTCCGTATACACCCGGGCGGCGTTCCCGCTGTGTCGGGGGACGAAGCGCGACGGCTGAACGCTCTCAGCGGAGGGGGAGTGCGACTGCGCCGATACCGGCGCCGAGACAACGCGTGACAAGGCGCTGCACACGAGCAGGGCGCCGCACCACGGGCGGAGAGCGGTCGACGTGGTGTGAGCGCGCGTCATCGATCCTCACGGTCGCGTATGGGATTAGACGAGCGGCGGACGCCGTCAGTTGTGGGTTCGCGAGCCGACGACTTTCATCACACGTCAGGTACCAATGGCTCGCGCTGGCGCGCCGGCGGCGTGCGTACGGACATCGCCCGCACGCGGTCGCTCGCGAGGCCATCCGCCGGTCGACACGCCGCGCCGCACGGATACAATGGCGGACATGGAGATTCCACGATGAAGATCAGCGAGCTGCTCCTGGCGGAATTCGACGAAGAAATGAAGAAGACGCGCAAGACGCTCGAGCGCGTGCCGTCGGCGCGCACCGACTTCGCACCTCACACGAAGTCCATGCCGCTCGGCAGACTTGCGCCGCACGTCGCGGAACTCGGCGGCTTTGGCTTCACGGTGCTGACGGAGCCGGGCCTCGACTTTTCGCAGCGGAGGTATACGCCGCTGCCTTTCGAGTCCGCCGAGCAGCTCGTGCGCGTGTTCGACGAAGGCGCGGCCAAGGTGCGGACGGCGCTGCAGAACATCCGCGACGAGGCCTGGACCGAGCCGTGGAAACTGTCGCTTCAGGGAAAGACGCTGTTCGAGGGAACGCGCTTCCTCGCCTACCGCCAGATGTTCCTGAACCACATCGTTCATCA
>JABFWM010000603.1 GCA_013362195.1 Acidobacteriota bacterium | reverse complement strand
AGGGGCGCGCACCCAGGCGAGCGTCCGGGCGCGCGGCAGCGACAGATCGAGCGAGCCCGCCGCGTGCGCCACATGTTCGGGCTGGAGGCGGTTGGTTCGCGCGGAATAGCCCGCGAGCAGCGCGCGATCGCACAGCAGATTGATCAGCCGCGGGATGCCGCCGGTGTAGCCGTGGACGCGGGCGAGCGCCCTCGGCGCGAAGGATACCGCCGCGCTGCCGCCGGCAATCGCCAGGCGATGCATGATGTAGGCGCCGCTCTCCTCCGCGGTCAGCGGCTTCAACTCGTAGCGGATCGAGACCCGCTGATCGAGTTGACGCAGTTCCGCCCGCCGCAGCGCGTCGCGCAGGTTGGGTTGCCCGACGAGCACGATCTGCAGCAGCTTCTCCTTGTCGGTCTCGAGGTTCGACAGGATGCGGATCTGCTCGAGGACCTGCAGCGGCAGGTTCTGCGCTTCGTCGATGATGAGCAGCGCGCTCGCCCCGAGCGGCTGCAGCGACAGCAGGAACTCGTTCAGCGTCTCGATGAGCTCCTGCTTGCTGACGCCGGCGAGGCGGCCCCGCTTGATCTCGTCGCGCGACACGACGCCGAAGTCCTGGAGGATGATGCGCAGCAGATCTTCTTCCGACAGGAAGGGATTCAGCACCAGCGCCGTGAAGGTCCTGGCATCGAGCTGCTCCAGGATCGCCCGGCACAGCGTCGTCTTGCCGGTGCCGATGTCGCCGGTGACGACGACGAATCCTTCGCGGCGGCGGATCGCGTACTGCAGCAGCTCGAACGCGTTCGCGTGCGAGGTACTCTTGAAGAGGTACTTGGGATCGGGCGTCAGGCTGAAGGGCTTCTCGGCGAACCCGTAGTAGTCCTCGTACATCGCATCCGCTCCAGTCACGATCAGTGCCGCGGTCCGTTGCGGCTGGCCTGCGTACCCGCGGTGACGATCGTCGGCGTCACCAGCACGACGAGCTCCGCGTGCACCCGCCGTTTCTCTTGCCCGCCGAAGAAGCCGGTGACGCCGCCCGCGGGCCGCACCGCCTCTCCGGCCCGCAGCAGTCCCGCGATGACCGCGGTGCGGCCTTCCGCGACGCGCAGCACCGTGTCGGCCTCGCTCACCCGGACGACCGGCCGCGTCTCACCATTGAGGCGTTCTGCCCCGGCCCGTTCGGACCACGCCGGCGACACGCTCATCTGCACGAACCCGTCCGGCGAGATTTGCGGCACGACCGTGAGCGAGATCCACGACGCATCGGGAGCGCCGGCGCGAACGAGCGCGGGCTCGTTGTTCATCGCCACCACGTCCGGCGCGGCGAGCAGGCGGACGTCGCCCTGGCCCGCCAGCGCGCGCTGAAGCGCGGCCGGATCGACGACGGAGAGTCCGGCTTCGGCCGCATCGACCGGAAGGCCGAGCGCCTGACGGACGGCACGCCAGTCAATCGCGCCGGCGACGGCCAGCGACACTTCGAGGATGCGCACCTGCAGGCGCACTTCGCGGGCCGCGCGGAGGTGCAGGGCTTCGAGGTACAACGCCACCCGTTCGAGGCGATCGGCGTAGTCGGTGACCTGCGCGAGGCCGGCGCGGCGATCGACGTGGACGCGGCCGTCGGCCGACAGCATCGCGGCGATCCCGCTGTCGATCGTGTCGAGCACCGCGGACGGACCCGTCGAGGCCGTCAGCTCGGTCGTCCCGTCGAGGGCATCGCTCCCCGCTCTGAGTGCGACGGTGCGCTGCCACGTGCGCCGCATGTCGAGAAAGTTCAAGTCGAACAGCCGCGTCGTGGTGCGGCGCGGGAACACGCGGATGACCGTGCCGTCGATCTCGAAATCGAGCCCGCGCGGGACCAGCACGGATTCAACCGCCTGCCGCAGCGTCAGCTGTTTCAGCTCGCCGATGAACGAGCCGCGCAGATCCGGATCCATCGCGATGCTGAACGGGGTGCCCTGCACGAGCAGCAGCAGCACGTCGCGGACCGGCACGGGCCCGGCAAACGCGATCGACAGGCGGCGCGGCGCATCGAGATCCGCGCTCCGCGCCGTGTCATCGATGCGCGTGACCGAGAGCGGCGGCAGCTGTCCCGATGCGGGCGGCCGATCCGGCGCCGGCACCTGCATCGCGCCGCCCGACAACCGCGTCACCGGCAGATCGGACGGCGGCTGCTGGGCGGCGATTGCCAGCACGAGGCATAGGCCTGCGAGATTGCACACGTCTGCTGCTTCGGGTATCGGAACGGGCCGGCCGAACCTGTAGGGCGGCGGGCCCTCGCCAATCCCCCGTCGACTGAGGACGAGGGACGCCGGATCAGGATCAGGGATGAGAGATGCCGGGTTCGGGCGGCAGGATGTCCATTCCGCCGGGCGGCGGAGGCGGCGGCAGGTTCTTCTTGAACATCGCGACGCCCAGCAGGCCGCCGAGCATTCCGAAAATCGCCCCCACGACGACGCCGAAGACCAGCCGGAACGCGATCATGATCCCGGACACGCCGCGCGCGGCCATGCTCTCGACCATCGCGCGCGTTTCTTCCGGCACGTCCGGGTTCGAGAGGATCAGGCGTTCGACGAGCCGCTGCTGCACCGGCCCCATCATCAGATCGATCGGGATCGACACCAGCGTGCCGATCACGCCGCCCAGCAGCCCCGCGAACAGCCCGACCAGCGCGCCGTCGGCCGCGGTCATGGCATAGGGAGCGTTCTGCTGCATCAGATAGGCGGCGAGCACGCCGCCGCCAATCACCCACAGGCAGCAGCAGTTCGCGATGTTGACGAGCGGGAGCGCCGAGAGCACGCCGATGAACACACCTCCGAGGAGCGCCGGCTGCAGCTTCGGCGGCGTGGTCGTCATCAGTCGTAGTACTCCAGGCCGAGGTGCGTGATCAGCTCTTCACCCTGCAGGTGGCGCAGCGTGTTCTTCAGTTTCATCAACTGAATGAACAGATCGTGCTCGGGATAGACGCTTGCCGCGTGCATGGGGCTCTTGAAATAGAACGACAGCCATTCCTGAATCCCCGCCATGCCGGCGCGCCCCGCCAGATCGAGGAACAGCGCGGTGTCGAGCACGATCGGCGCCGCCAGGATACTGTCCCGGCACAGGAAGTTGATCTTCAACTGCATCTTGTAGCCGAGCCAGCCGAAGATGTCGATGTTGTCCCAGCCCTCTTTGTTGTCGCCGCGCGGGGGATAGTAGTTGATGCGGACGACGTGGTGCAGGTCCTTGTAGAGATCGGGATACAGGTTCGGCTGCAGGATGTAGTCGAGCACCGACTTCTTGCTCTCCTCCTTCGTCTTGAACGACTCGGGATCGTCGAGCACTTCGCCGTCACGGTTGCCGAGGATGTTCGTCGAGTACCACCCTTCGACGCCGAGCAGCCGCGCCTTCAGGCCGGGCGCGAGCAGCGTCTTCATCCACGTCTGGCCGGTCTTGAGATCCTTGCCCGCCAGCGGTGATCCCGTCTCCTGCGCGAGCTGCAGCAGCGCGGGAACGTCGGCGCTCAGATTCGGCGCGGCGTTCGCGTACGGGATGCCTTCCTTGATCGCCGCATACGCGTAGATCATGCTCGAGGGGATCGAGTCGTCATTCGCGTCGAGCGCCTTCTCGAAGACGTCGAGGTCGGCGTGCACCTCGGATTCCTGCAGGTACACCTCGGTGCTGCCCGCCCAGATCAGCACGAGCCGGCTGAGGCCGTTGTCGCTCTTGAACCGGCGGATGTCTTCGCGCAGCTGCTCGGCGAGATCGCGCTTGGTCTTCCCTCGCTTGACGTTGGGGCCGTCGAGGCGCTTCACGTACTTGCGATCGAACACCGCCGGCATCGGCGCGATGCGTTCCAGCTCGGGGCGGATCTGCTCGAGCAGATCCGCGTCGAGCACGCCGGCCGTCTTCGCCGCTTCGTACGAGTTCTCCTCGAAGATGTCCCACGCGCCAAACACCACGTCGTCCAGCGAGGCGAGCGGCACGAAGTCGTGTATCGCGGGCGAACGTCCTTCGGTGCGTTTGCCGAGGCGGATCGTGCCCATCTGCGTGAGCGATCCGATCGGCTTCGACAGCCCGCGGCGGACGGCAATCACGCCCGCGATCGTCGTCGTGCTGACGGCGCCAAGGCCGACGAGCAGCACCCCGAGTTTGCCCTCGGCCCCTGCAATCTTCTGCGAGTTCTTCACAACCGTGAAAATATATCATCAACGAATGGCCTGGTTCCGGAAGGCAGCGCCGGCAGAACCACTCGTACTCACGATGACCGGCGCGAAGCTTGGCAATCGCGTCCTCGTCCTCGGGCTGAGCGATCCCGCGCTCGTCGCCTCGCTCGCGATCAAGAGCGGACTCACGGGACGCGCCTGCGCCGTCGACGCCGATGCCGCGATGATCGCGCGCGCGACCGCGGCGGTCGAGCGCGAAGGCGCGCTCGTCGAGATCGTGTCCGCGCCATGGAGTGCGCTGCCGTACGAGGCAGCGGCGTTCGACCTCGTCGTGATTCGCGGCGTGCTCGCCACAATGGCCGACGACGAACGCGCTCGGACGCTGCTCGAGGTCTATCGCGTGCTGCGCGACGGCGGACGCGCGATCGTGATCGATGACGTGCCGCGCGGCGGGATTGGCGCGCGGCTGGGCGGTCGAAAGATCGATCCGGCGTATGCGGAAGGTGGCGGCGTCGCGGCGCTGACCCGCAACGGCTTCGTCGCCGCACGGGTGCTCGCCGAACGCGAAGGACTCCGCTTCACTGAAGGCGCACGCCGCGGATCGCCGTCAGCGGGCGCACGTGAGATGCCGTCCGCCGTCGATTGAAATCGTCTCCCCGGTAATCCATCCGGCGCGATCCGACGCAAGGAACACGATCAGCTCCGCGATCTCCTCGGCGTGGCCGGCGCGGCCGAGCGGATGCGTCTCTTTCGATCGCTCGAGAAACGCGGCGTAGCTCTCCTCCGACATCCCCGACCGCCGATGCAGGTTCGTGACGACGACGCCGGGGTTGACGGCGTTGACGCGGACCCCTTTCGGCGCGAGGTCCAGCGCCGCGCACCGGGTGAGCTGATCGACGCCGGCCTTGCTGACGCAGTAGGCCAGGACGCCGGGAAACGCGCGCAGACCCGTGACGCTGGAGACGTTGACGACGGCGCCCCGCGAGGCAACGAGCGCGGGAACCGCCGCGCGCATCAGACGAAACGGCGCGCGCAGGTTGATGTCCAGCATCTCGTCCCACGGCGCATCGCCGGTGTTCTCGATCGTGCCCGACGCAATGATGCCGGCGGCGTTGACGAGCGCCGTCAGCGTACCGAACGCGTCCAGCGCGGCGCGGACGATGGCGTCGGGCGCGTCGGCGGCCGTGATGTCGGCGACGCACGCGGCGGCGCGGCCTCCTTCGCCTTCAACTGCCGCACACACATCGTCGAGCGGCGCCCGCTCGCGGCCGACCGCCAGCACAGCCGCACCTTCCCGCCCGAACCTGGCCGCCGCGGCGCGGCCGATCCCACTCGACGCTCCGGTCACGATGACTGACTGCATCCGGCGTTTGTAACACACGGATCCGCCGGGTTTGAAGAACCTCACGCCCGGTCGAAAGACCTGGCCTGCGTGAGGTACCGGATCTCAAGAGCCGGCCGGCACGCGATGCAGGCACGGCGGGCCTTCAGACGCGCCGTGGCGGCGACCTCACTCGGCCCGCCCTGTTTGTGGACACCGTGTCTCTCGGCGACGACAGCCCGGGCGGCTGCCGCGCCACAGATCTCGCGGTGAACGGCCGAAAAATCGATGGAACGCCCTTTGCGCCCGAGGCCGGCCGGACCTCTATCTTTATGCTCCTCGACCAGGCTCCGCTCCCCGACGTGTACTCGGCGGACGAGATCGCGCGCGCCGCGGGCGTGCCGGTGGCCGACGTCCGGGCGATGCTGAAGTCGGGCCGCATTCACGCGGTCGACGGCGAGTTCGTGTCGGTTCACGAAGCGGTCCGCGCCGTCCGTCGGTTGACCGATCGTCTGGTCATCGAAGAGCGCGCGCTCTTCGCGGCGCCCCGTCACATGCGCCGGGACGCGGCCGTCCCGCTGGCGATGTCGGGAACGCTCCCCGCGGCAATCGCCGGCGTGCTGATCGTCCTGGCCACGATGGGGGTCGCCAAGCCGCAGGCGCGCCTCACGGCGGAGGAGCGCAAGGACGCGCGCCTGGTGTTCGTCGCGCTGCCGGGCCCGGGCGGCGGCGGCGGAGGCGGCGGCCGGAAGGAACCGAAACCGGCGGCCCGTGCCGAGCGCAAGGGCGTCAGTACGATCCGCAGTCCGCTGCCGGTCCGCCGGCCTCCGCCGCCGGTCGAACCGCCCAAGGTCGTCAAGGTGAGCAATCCCCCGCCGGTCAAGGCCGAACCGTTGCCGCCCGTCGTCGTCCCCGCGGTTCCCGTCGCGGCGGATACGCGCGACAGGATTGGAATCCCGGTCGAAACCGCCCCCGTGCCGGAAAGCCATGGATCGGGCAATGGCAACGGCGCCGGCACCGGGAAGGGAACTGGCCTCGGAGAAGGCGACGGCGCCGGCATCGGGCCGGGGTCGGGCGGCGGCACCGGCGGCGGACCCTATCGGCCGGGCAGCGGCATCACCCCACCATCAGTGGTGCGCGAAGTGCGTCCCGACTACACCGAGGAGGGGCGCCGCCGCGGCATCGAAGGGGACGTGGTGCTCGAGATCGTCGTGCGGCGCGACGGGACCGTCGGCGACGTGAAGGTGCTGCAGGGACTGGGCGCGGGATTGGATCAGCGCGCGATCGACGCGGTACGGCAGTGGCGGTTCGCGCCGGCGCAGCGTCTGCGTGTGCCGGTGGACGTGATCGTGGAAGTGGCAGTGGAGTTCAAGTTGCGCTAGCGCCTGCGGTCACGCGAGGCGACGGAGAGAAGGGCGCGGCCGGCGGTCGCCGAGCGCGCGCGCGTGGGCGGCGGCCCACGCGGATCGAGTCATGCGGAGCAGAGGCGGAGGATGGCGGACGCGCCGCCATCCTCCAGGAACACCATGGATTCAGCACTCGTGAGCGTCACCCTGTTATCGATGGCCATGGCCGGCATCCTCAGCACCGTCGTCTGGCGGATGCTGCGCATCGAACGTCGGCGATCCGGCGCGCGCGTGATGGCGCTCGCGGAAATGGCGGCGCAACTCGACGGCGGCACAAGACGCGCCGCTGCGCCTGCGCCTGCGCCGCCGGCGCCGTCGCACCCGGTCCGGCCGGGCGCGGCCGCAGATCTCACATTGCGCGACGCGCCCGTCAGCGCCTCGGCGCTGTTCGCGGAGCCCGAACACGCATCGCCGTGGGGGACGCGTGCGGCGGTGATGAGCGGCGTCGCGCTGGCGCTGGCAGCGGTCGTGCTGTTCGCGCTGTCCGCTCAACAGCGCGCCACGGTGCGCGTCAGTACGGCGGCGAAACCGGTGGCGGCCGCGGCCGCGCCCGCGCTCGAGCTGTTGTCGCTCCACGACGCACGACAGCCGGGCTCGCTCACGATCACCGGCCTGGTGCAGAATCCCCGCGGAGGGACGATGCTGACGCGCGTCACCGTCACTGCGTTCGCCTTCGACGCAAACGGCGCGTTTCTCGCGAGCGGCCGCGCGCTCCTCGACGTCACCGCGCTCGCGCCCGGCGACGAATCGCCGTTTGTCGTCACGGTGCCGGTGGCCGAGAACGTCGCGCGCTATCGCATCGGCTTCCGCGGCGACGACGGGCGGGTCATCGCACATACCGATCGCCGGCAACCCGGCGCCGTTGCCGCCGTCGGCGATCGCTCGACGGCCGGCATCTGACAGGCCCGGCGCTGCCGGCACGACGTGGCCGAACACGCGTTCGCTCGAGACCACATGGGAACACCATGCAGACCCAGACTTCGCTGACATTGGCGGCGTTGGTGCTTGCGGCGGGAAGCGCGCTCGTCGCCCAGGACGCGCAGGAGCCGCAAGGCTTCAAGTTCCGGACGGGCGTCGATCTCGTGAACGTCACGGCAACCGTGACGGACGCGGGCGGGCGGTTCGTCGCCGGCCTCACGAAAGACGACTTCCGCGTTTACGACGATGGACAGCCGCAGACCATCACGCACTTCAGCAGCGAGCGCGTCCCGGTGAGCCTCGGCATCGTGCTCGACACGAGCGGCAGCATGGACGGCGAGAAGATGTATTCGGCGCGGCAGGCGCTCGATCGGTTCCTGTTCCAGCTGCTCGATCCGCAGGACGAAGTGTTCCTCTACCGGTTCGACAACGCGCCGGAGCTCGTCGAAGGCTGGACGACGGACAAGCGCCGGATCAGTGACTCGCTGGGGCGGATCCACCCGCGCGGCGGTACCGCGCTGTACGACACCGTGGCGGAAGCGGTGCAGATGGCGCAGCAGGGACGCAACCGCAAGAAAGCGGTCGTGATCATTTCCGACGGGAACGACACGAGCAGCCGCACCGACGTGTTCTCGGTCAAGCAGTTGATCCGCGAGACGGAAGTGCTCGTGTACGCAGTCGGGATCGACGGCACCGGCCTCACCTACATCAGCAACCCGATGCCGATCCAGCGGCGACAGCCGCCGCGGATGCCGATTCCATTTCCGTTTCCCGGCCGGCGTCCACCGCAGCTGCCGCCGCCGCAGCCGCCGCAGGGGCCCGGCGGCGGAGGCAACCCGCGCTGGCGCGGCAACGGCCTCGAGGACCGCGTCAACGTCGCGGCGCTTCGCGACATCACCGACGACAGCGGCGGCCGCACCGAGATCATTCGATCCGCGCGCGATCTCGATCCGGCCACGGCGGGGATCGCCGACGAATTGAGCAAGCAGTACTACATGGGGTATCCGGCCGCGGGAGCGAAGGACGGCCGCTGGCACTCGATCCGTGTCGAGGTGCGCCAGTCTTCGTATCACGTGCGCGCGCGCCGCGGCTATACGGCGGGGCGGTAGTCACGGTAGACGGTAAGCAGCCAGCCGTCGCGACCGCATTGTCGCCGGTCTCGCTAACATCCACCCTGCGTGGCCACGTGCAGGCCGGGTCTTCCGACCCGGCACATCACAGCAGCGCGATCGTCCCGATCCCCGCCCCGATGAGGAGCAACTGCCGTACGCTGTCGTTGGCGCGCGGATCGCGGTGCAGGTCGGGAATGAGATCGGCCATCGCGACGTACAGGAAATTCCCGGCGGCAAAGGCGAGGACGTAGGGCAACGCGGATGGCACGGCGCGCGAGGCAAGGACCATCGCCGCCGCCCCGAGGATGCCGCCGACCCCGGACAGCACGTTGAGCGTGAACGCGCGCGACCGCGAGTACCCGGCCCGCAGCAGGATTGCGACGTCGCCGACCTCCTGCGGAATCTCGTGCGCGGCCACGGCGAGCGCGGTCGTGAGGCCGAGCGGCACCGACGTCAGCACCGCGGCGGCAATGACGGCGCCGTCGACGAACGTGTGGAACGCGTCGCCGACGATCACCAGCGAGGCGGCCGTGCTGTGCACGCTGCAGGCCTCGTCATCGTGGCAGTGACGCCAGAGCACGGCTTTCTCGAGCAGGAAGAACGCGAGGATCCCGCCGACCATCGTCAGCATGGCGACACGCGCCGGAAGTTCCGCGAGCGCTTCGGGAACGAGCGCGAGCAGCGCGACGCCGACGAGCGTCCCCACGGCGTAGCTGATCAGCCATGGCACGAGCTTGAGGCGGATGGAATCGCCGAGCATCAGGAACGAGGATGCGACGAGCACGCCGCCGAGGCTGCCGAGAATGCTGAGACTGACGGCGATCGCAAGGATATGCACGGGAGTGGGCAGTTGGCGGTAAGCGGTATGCGGTAAGCAGTATGCCGTATCCGGCAGGCAGGCCGTGTGCCGCAGTATGCCGTATGCCGTAACGCAACGGGGCCCCCGAGCGTATGGTCTCAATGAACATGCGGCATGTCCCCATCGTCGCCGCGCTGTGCGTACTGACCCTGTCCGCCGGCATCGCTCAGCAACAGCCTTCGCCGGAGACGGTGCAAGAGCAGGTCGCGGCGCGCTCGCAGCGGCCGGCGCGCGATGCGCAACCCGCGCCGCAAGGGACGGCCGTCATCGCCGGACGCGTGCTGACCGCCGACACGGGACGGCCGGTCAAGCGCGCTCGCGTCCTCGTCACCGCCGGAGGACGCCAGTCGCGCGCCCTCACGACCGACGATCAGGGGCGCTTCCGGATCACCGGGCTCGCGGCGGACGCCTATACGATCACCGCATCGCGCACCGGGTTCGTCGACGCCATCTTCGGCCAGCGCCGGCCGCTGCAGCCGGGCACGCCCGTCCAGCTCGCCGACGGGCAGGACGTCGCGGGCATCGACCTGCGGCTGGTGCGCGGCGGCGTGATCACCGGCCGCGTGCTCGACGAAGATGGCGAGCCGCTGGCGCGCGCGCTCGTCACGGTGCAGCGGTATCAGTACGTACGCGGCGAACGGCAGCTCACGCCGGCGGGCGGCGATCAGTCCGACGATCGCGGGCAGTATCGCGTGTTCGGTCTGCCGCCGGGCGACTACTACGTGAGCGCGGATGCCGGCGCTCTCGCACAGATGCTCGGACGCGGTCTGCAGCAGCTGGCGGGCGCCTTCGCCGCACCGGGCGGACGCGGCGGACGCGGCGCCCTGTCTGGCGCGCCGCCCGCCGATGATCCGGAACCGCTAGGCTACGCGCCCACCTACTATCCCGGCGTCGTGGCCGCCGCCGAAGCGGGAAGGCTGACGCTTGGCCCCGCGCAGGAACTGACCGGGATCGATGTCCAGGTGCAGCTCGTGCCGACGGCCACGGTGTCCGGCGTTGTCGTTGGTGTCGACGGCCCGGCGCCGGTTCTGCTCGCGCCGCAGGACGCCGGCGGCATGGTGCGCGGCCAGATCCTGCGCGGCACCACGCAGACCGATGGCACGTTCGCCATCAGGAACGTTCCTCCAGGACGCTACACCGCGCTGGCGCGATCCGGCGGCGGACCATTCGCGGCGCCGGCCAGCCCCTTCCGGGTCGGCACACAGACCGTCAACGTGGCGGGCCAGGACGTGACGGGCGTGACGCTCGCCCTCCAGCCGGGTGTGTCGCTCTCGGGCAACATCACGATCGAATCCGCCGGAACGGCCGCGCCCGCAGACTACTCCGCGTTCCGCATCGACGCGCCTGACGCCGAGCCGCTGCCGTTCGGAGGGGGCGCCGGCGGCCGGGGTGCGGGCCCGCTCGCCTCAGGCGCACGTGCCGCGAAAAACGGCGCGTTCACCGTCCGCGATCTTCTGCCCGGCCGGCACTACCTGCTCGTCAGCGGTACCGGCCCGTGGACCCTCAAATCCATCTCGATCGCCGGACGCGAGGTGACCGATCAGGCGATCGATCTCCGCAGCGGACAGGACGTCGGCGACGTGATGGTCGTGATGACGGATCGCGCGACGGACGTGAGCGGCACGGTCCACGACGCCAGCGGCGCGCCGATCGCGGCCATCGCGGTGATCGCGTTCTCGACGGATCCGCAGCAGTGGCGGCCGCACTCACGGCAGATTCAGGCGGTGCGCACCGATCAGCACGGCGTCTATCACCTTCGCGGGCTGCCGCCCGGCGACTATCGCCTCGTCGCGCTCGACGACGTCGAGCAGGGTGAGTGGTTCGATCCGGCGTTCCTGCAGCGGATCGAAGCGGCCGCCGAACGCCTCACGATCTCGGATGGTGAGAAGAAGACCCGGGATCTAAAGCCGATTGGCTGACGCCCCGGCCAACCGCTTCCTTCCGTCCGCGCCGCATCGTCAGCCAGATGAGCAGCGCGAGCACCGCGATCGCGGCGCCGAACGCCAACCCGAACAGCCAGAGCGTCCGGTACAGGATCGACTGGCTGTCCATCCGCGTTTCCATGACGTTCGGCGTGCGGTCTTCCGCGTACGCAATCGGCTGATTCGCGAGCCGGTCGGCAAGCCGCTGCTCCCAGGTGATGATGTTGCCGCGATCGATCGTGCGGATGCGCGACGGATCCCTGACGTCGCGCGCGTTGTAGAACAGCACGCGGCTCGGCAGGTGCACCCGGAAGGCAATGAGCTCGTCGCCGCGCCAGCCCGCCGCCGCGACCGAGCCGGGCGGCGTCGTTGCCGCCCGAAGCGTGTGGCGGAACACGTGATGGCCGCCCTCCTGGTGCAGGTCGTACGAAGACCACGCGAACGGCGCCGCCCCGGGCAGCGCGTGAATGTCGCGAATGCGGAGACGCACCCCGACGAAGCGGCGGCCGTACTTCGTCCAGGTGTTCACGCGCATCACCTCGGCGTACGGCGAGGTGTAGACGTCGCGCAGCCGCTGCCGCAGGTCGTCGGCGCGCGTCCGCGGATCCGGATTCAGCGGCAGGCCGTGCAGCGCGATCAACGCGGGAATCGACGCGTTGACGACGAGCGTCGCGGATCCATCGAGGCTGAGCGTGAGATCTTCTTCGTATTCGTAGGGCGGGCTGAGCAAGCCGATGCCGCGGCCGCATGCCGCTGCTGCGGCCGCCGCCATGACGACGGCACACAGCCGCGCGCGCGTCCGGGAGAGCATCACCCGGATGATATACTGAAGTTTCCCTCCCAATGAGCATGCCGCGCCTGTACCTCATAGACGGCAGCTCGCAGATGTATCGCGCGTATCACGCGATTCGCGGGCTGACTGGACCCGATGGCAAGTCGACGAACGCCGTGTACGGGTTCGTCACGATGCTGCGCAAGTTGATCAACGATCATCAGCCGCAGTTCATCGCCGCATCGTTCGATCTCGCGGGCCCGACGTTTCGATCCGAACTGGCGACCGATTACAAGGCCAACCGCGCGCCGATGCCCGGCGATCTCGCGGAGCAGATTCCGTGGGTCCACGAAGCGTGCGAAGCGATGGGCGTACCGATCCTCACGTCGCGCCGCTTCGAAGCCGACGACGTGATCGGCACGCTGGCGACCAAAGCCGCCGCGCAGGGGTTCGAGGTGGCCATCGTCACGGGCGACAAGGACTTCTTTCAGCTCGTGCACGACGGCATCAAGGTCTACAACCCGAAAGAAGACGGCACGTGGTTCGACGCCGCCGCGGTCAAGGAGAAGTTCGGCGTCGCGCCCGGGCAGGTGGTCGACGTGCTCGCGCTGATGGGCGATTCGATCGACAACATCAAGGGCGTGCCCGGCATCGGCGAGAAGGGGGCGCGGGATCTGATCGCGGCCTACGGATCGCTCGACGCGCTGCTCGACCATGCCGCGGACGTGTCGAACAAGCGGCAGCGCGAAGGGCTGCTGAACCACGCCGAAGACGCGCGCCAGAGCAAGGTGCTGGCGCGGATTCACACCGACTGCCCCGTCGACTTCGATCCGGAGGCGGCGCGCTACCGCGGCGCGTCGCGGCAGCGCTGCTTCGAGCTGTTCGCGCGGCTCGGATTCCGATCGCTCGTCATGGAATACGCGCCGACGGCGCAGACGGTCGGAAAGGACTACGCCATCGTCGACACGATGGACGGCCTGATGGCGCTCATCGACCAGCTGCGCGCGGCCGGACGATTCGGGCTCCGCGTGCTGCCCGACACGGCGTCGGCGATGCGCGCGTCGGTCGTCGGGCTGTCGTTCTCGACCGCGCCGCGGCAGGCGCGCTACGTGCCGTTCGTCGCCGGCGGACTCGGGTTCGACGGCGGCGTCGATCCGCGCGCGGCGCTCGACGCGCTGGCGCCGCTGCTCGAAGACCCGTCGATCCGCAAGATCGGCCACGACCTGAAGTTCGACGCCATCCTGCTGAAACGGCACGGCGTCGAGCTCGCGGGGCTCGAGACCGACACGATGCTGGCGAGCTATCTGATTGACGCGACGCGATCGGCGCATCTGCTCGAAGATCTCGCGCTCGAACACACCGGCTACAAGGCCTTGACGGAAGAAGACGTCTGCGGCCGCGGCGCGAAGGCCGTGTCGTTCGCCAACATCCCCGTTCAGGCCGCGCTCGACTATGCGGGCGAGCGATCCGACCTCGCGGCGCAGGTCGCCGGGCCGCTGCGCGATCTGCTGAAGAAGGAAGACCTCGAGGGGATCTACCAGCGCTTCGAGCTGCCGCTGATCCCGGTGCTCATCGACGTCGAACGCGCCGGCATCCGGATCGACGGCCCCGCGCTCGCCTCGCAGTCGCAGAACATCGAGGCGGAGCTCGATCGGCTGGCGGCGCGCGTCTACGAGGACGCGGGCGAGGCATTCAACATCAACTCGCCGAAGAAGCTCGCCGAGATTCTGTTCGACAAGATGGGGCTGCGCACCGAGACGCTGCGCCGGACCACCAAGACGAAGGCCCACTCGACCGCCGTCGAAGTACTCGAAGAGCTCGCACTCGCGCACGAGATGCCGCGGCGGGTCCTCGAATGGCGCGCGCTGATGAAGCTGAAGGGGACCTACATCGACGCGCTGCCGCAACTCGTGCACCCCGAGACCGGCCGCGTGCACACCTGCTTCAACCAGGCCGTCGCCGCGACCGGACGCCTGAGCAGCAGCGATCCGAACCTGCAGAACATCCCGATTCGCACCGAGCTCGGACGCCAGATCCGCCGCGCCTTCGTGGCCGACCCCGGCCACGTGCTCATCTCCGCCGACTACTCGCAGATCGAACTGCGTGTCCTCGCGCATCTCTCGGGCGACGAGGCGCTGATCGGCGCGTTCACGCGCGGCGACGACATCCACGATCAGACCGCGCTGAAGGTGTTCGGCGCCAGCAGCGGCCTGAGCCGGCACGAGCTGCGCCGGCGCGCCAAGATCATCAACTACGCGTTGCTCTACGGGAAACAGGCGTTCACGCTCGCCAAGGACATCGGCGTCTCGCGCGAAGACGCGCAGGCGTTCATCAACGCCTACTTCGCCGGCTTCCCCTCGGTCCGCGCCTTCATCGACGGGCTGCTCGCCGACGCGCGCGCCACCGGCGTGGTGAAGACCATGTTCGGCCGCCGGCGGCTGGTCCCGAACATCAACAACAAGAACGGACAGGTGCGTGCCGCCGCCGAGCGCGAAACCTCCAACATGCCGATTCAGGGCACCGCCGCCGACATCCTGAAGCTCGCCATGATCGACGTGCACCGCGAACTGCCGCGGGTCGCCGGCGGCCGCGCGCGGATGATTCTCACCGTGCACGACGAGCTGCTGTTCGAAGCGCCGCGGGAAGCGGCCGACGACACCGCGGCGGCCGTGCGCGAGCTGATGCAGTCGGCGGTCACGCTCAAGGTACCGCTCACCGTCGACGTCGGGATTGGCGAAAACTGGAAAGAGGCGAAGGAATAGCCCCGACGGATCACCAGACCTTCTTGAACTTCTCCCACTCCGCGGTCAGGTTCGCGATCACCTGACGGCGATCGCGCGACGGCGCCCGGCCGGCGCGGTCCGGAATGATCGCCTGCGTCACGAGCCGATCCTGATCGGCGCGGAGGGCGGCGCCGCGATCCCGCGCCGCTCCGGCGCGAATCCACCCGGCCTTCGCTGCCGCCGCCGCGCGATCGAGCCGTCCCGTCCCGCGTGCCGCCGCGGCCAGCCAATACGCCGCGGGCGAGGAGCCCGCATCCCGCCGCAGCTCCTGTTCCATGCGCGCGACGATGCGTTCGTAGATCGAGATGCGTTCCGGCGAGGTTTGCGCCTGGCGATCGAGCGCGGTCGCCCACCAGTCGAGGACACGCTCGTGCGCCTCGGGCCCGAGCGAGATCGAACTCTCCAGGATCGGGTCGAACACTTCCGCCGCCGCGCCGAAGTACTCGTCGAAATACAGCAGCTCCGCGAGGCCGACCTGGAGCTCCACGCGTTCGCGGCCATCGAGCGTCCTGGGGTCGAGGTCCTGCAGCGCCGCGTGGGCGTCGTCGAGATCGCTGCTCTGCGCCGACTGCCGGTACCGTTCGAGGTTGATGCGTCCCATCACGAGGCGGGCCGCGGCCGCCATCGCCGGGTTCGCCGCGGCCTCGCGCGCGGCATCCAGGGCGCGATCGTACTGTCCCAGGTTATAAAGACGGCGCGCGGTGGCCAGCGGGTCGGCCGCGAGGGCCTGGCTCCCGACCGAGACGATCACCAGCAGAATGGCCGTCAGCCGCACACGCATCCCCGGATGGTAGCACAGCGCTGAGGCTGCCCTAACTCGTGCCCATGCTTCAACTTAAGCGGAGTTCGCACAATCGTGATGCTATAATCGCCCCGATGGTAGAGCCGACCATCGTGCCGCGATCGTCCCACTCCATTTCGCGGCGCGACGTTGATCCCGACGCGCTCAAAGTCCTGTATCGGCTCCACGAGCACAATTACATCGCTTACCTCGTCGGCGGGAGCGTCCGCGATCTGCTGCTCGGCCGGCGCCCCAAAGACTTCGATATCGGCACGTCGGCGCATCCGCATCAGGTCAAGAAGTTGTTCCGCAACTGCTGGATCATCGGCCGGCGGTTCCGCCTCGCGCACGTCAAGTTCGGTCCGAAGACGATCGAGGTGGCGACCTTCCGCCGCCAGGTGAACGCCGCCGAGCTCCCGCCGGAGATCGACGAAGCGATTGAAGCGGTGCCGGAGCCGGAGCCGGGGCACTCGGTGGTCGAACAGACGCAGGCCGAAGGCACGCACCTCGCCAAGGTCCGCGCGCACGATCGTCTGATCCATCGCGACAACGCCTTCGGCACGCCCGAGGAGGATGCCTTCCGCCGCGACTTCACCATCAACGCGCTGTTCTACGACATCGCGACGTTCTCGATCATCGATTACGTGAACGGCCTGCAGGACCTGGAAGCGCGGCTGATTCGTTCGATCGGCGATCCGTCGGTGCGCTTCCTCGAGGATCCGGTTCGCATGCTGCGCGCGGTCGTGCTCGCCGCGCGGCTCGACTTCGCCATCGACGAGCCGATTCTCGACGCCATCGAGACCCACCGTCACGAGATCGGCCGCGCGGCGCCGGCGCGGATGCTCGAGGAGTTCTTCAAGATCCTGCGATCGGGGTCCGCGGAGAAGAGCCTGCGGATCCTCAAGGAGACGAAGCTGCTGCGCGCGATCGCGCCGGAACTCGACGAGGCCCCCGAGGCGGTGTGGCAGTCGCTCGCGCGCATCGATCGCTACCGTCAACAGTTCCCGTCCGCACCCGACACGCTGACCAACGCGATTCTCGCGGGCACGCTGCTCGCGCCGCTCGGCCTGGTCGGCCGCCGCCAGCGCTTCTCCGCCGACGCGCTCGAACGGCGCGTCGAGCTCGGGATGCTGCAGATGCCGCGGCGGGACGTCGAGCGCCTGCATCAGATCCTCGCGATCCAGCCGCGCCTGCTGGATCTCGAGGCGCCGTTCCGGGCGCAGCGCGGGCTGCTCCACCGTCACGTGCTCGAAGAGGCGCTCGTGTGGCTCGAGATCCACGGTGAACGCCGCGAGGCGGTGCATCACTGGCGGGCGCTGCAGGCCAACGCCAGCACCGGCCGCGACGAAGAGCCCGGCTCCTATCCTCCAGCCCGCCGCCGCCGCCGGCGCCGCCGCGGCCGGCGATCGCCCTCCACGGTTCCGCGCGAGTAGCCGCGACGCCTCAGGACTCAGGGTCTGCGCCCCTCACGGGTTCGCGACGAACCGGTAGCCGACGCCGCGAACCGTGAGCAGGTGCTTCGGCCGCGACGGCTCCTTCTCGTTGTAGCGGCGCAACCGCACGATGTAGTTGTCGATCGCCCGCGTGTCGGTGTCCTCGCGCAGGTCCCAGACGCGATCGAGCATCGTCTTGCGCGAGATCGCCTTCCCTTCGTGCTTGATCAGGAACCGCAGCAGGTTCGCCTCCATCAGCGTCAACTGCATCGTCCGATCGCCGACGGTGAGCTCGAGCGTGTCGAAGTCGATGGTGCGGCCGGCAAACGTGTAGCGATCGTGCTGCGGCTGCTGCTTCGCCCACGAGCTGCGGCGCAGCAGGCTGTCGATGCGGGCGAGCAGAATCGCCAGCTCGGTCGGCTTGGGCAGGTAGTCGTCGGCGCCGGCGCCGAACCCCTCGAGCACGTCTTCCGGGCGGCCGCGCGCGGTCAGAATCAGCACGGGGACGAACTGGCGGCGTTCCCGCAGCTGCGACACCACGGTGAACCCGCTGATGCCGGGCAGCATCACATCGAGCACGACGAGGTCGAAGTGCGACGCGGGATCGAGCAGCCGCGCCAGCGCGTCCTCGCCGGTGTCGACGACCTCGGCGTCGAACCCCTCCTCCTGCAGGTTGAAGCGCAGCCCTTCGGCGAGGTGCTGCTCGTCTTCGACGATCAGCACCCGCTGCGGCATCGCGGGAGCGGCGGCGGCCGTCACGCGGACGCCGGAGGTGCAGCGGGCAGCTGCAGGGTAAACGTGCTGCCGTGGCCGACGCCGGGGCTCTCGGCGAACGCGCGCCCGCCGTGGCGCCGCGCGACCGATCGCACGATGAACAGACCGAGCCCGCTCCCCTTCGTCCGCACCGCGACGCCGGCGGGGATGCGGTAGAAGCGGCGGAAGATCCGCTTCAATTCGTCCGGTGAGATCCCCGGCCCGCGATCGATGACGCGGATGGCCAGGCGCTGGTTGTCGAGCTCCGCCAGTTCCACGCGCACCATGATGTCGCCCGTCGAATATTTCACGGCGTTGTCAATCAGGTTCCAGACCGCCGCCTTCAGCTCGTCGCCGTCGCCGAGCACGATCGGACGCGACGAGGTGCGATCGACGTAGTCCAAGGCGCCGGGCTGCAGGTGAAAGCGCGTGCGCGCGAGCTCGACGCACTCGCGCGCGATTTCGCCGAGGTCGAGCCGGGCGCGCGCGCTGCGCCGCAGCCGCGATCCGGTGGCCCCGGCGCGCAGCACCTGCTCGATGGTGTGCAGCAGCCGATCGCTGTCCGCGAGCATGATCCGGTAGAACTCGCGCCGCTTGGTTTCATCCAGATCGCGCGACTGCAGCGTCTGCAGGTAGAGGCGAATCGACGCGACCGGCGTCTTCAGCTCGTGCGTCACCGCGTTGATGAACGAGTCGTGCTGCTCGTTCCGCCGGATCTCGCGCACCAGGAAGATCGTGTTGAGCACGATGCCGGCGGTAATCAGCAGGAAGAAGATGACGCCGAGGAGCCACAACACGCCCTCGCGCCAGTAGAGCACCACCCAGCTGACGTTCAGCGTCGTCGCCAGCACGACGAGGCAGATACCGAAAACGCTGAAGAAGATGGCTGACCGGCGCCGGCCGGTGATCATGGCTTAAGGATAGCGGAGCGAAGGGCGAAGGGCGAAGGGCGACGGGCGAACGGCGAGGAGCGACGGGGCGTAGGCCGGGTCTTTAGACCCGGCGTCCGCCTCGTGCGACCGCGCGGGCCTGCCCCTACGCCGCTTCCTCGACGGGCAGCGGCTGCCGAATCTTCGCGACCTTCAGGTCCCACACGAGGCCGATCGCGTCGAACAGCTTCAGCGTGATCCAGCTGATGTCGAACTCGTACCACGCGAGGCCGTGGCGCGCCGAGACCGGGTGCGCGTGATGGTTGTTGTGCCAGCCCTCGCCGAACGTGAGCAGCGCTACCCACCAGCTGTTGCGCGAGTCGTCGCGCGTCTCGAAGCGGCGCGAGCCCCACATGTGCGTGGCCGAGTTCACGAGCCAGTTCGCGTGGAGGCCGAACACGACGCGCAGGAAGATGCCCCACAGCACCATCGACCAGCCGCCGATCGCGAGCAGGACGAAGCCAAGCGTCGTCAGCGGCACGTAGTGATAGGTGTTCAACCAGCGGTAGAAGCCGTCGCGGCCGAGGTCGGGCGCGTACTTGCCCATCAGCTCGGTGTTGTTGTGGTGCGTGTCACCGAACAGGATCCAGCCGATGTGCGCCCAGAATCCGCCCTCGCGCGGGCTGTGCGGATCGCCCTCATGGTCCGACAGCTGGTGGTGCTGACGATGGGTCGCGACCCAGAACATCGGACCGCCTTCGAGCGTCAGCGTCCCGCACACGGCCAGGAAATATTCGAACGCCTTGGACGTCTTGAACCCGCGGTGCGTGTGCAGGCGGTGATATCCGAGACTGATCCCGAAGCCCACCGCGAGCCAGTGCAAGGCGATCGCGACGGCGAGATTGGTCCAGGAAAACGACCAGAAGGCCGCGATCGCGAGCGCATGGAACGCGATCATGAACCCTGCGGTGACCCAATTGAGCGTGGAAAGTGAATAAGCTGTCCGAACGGCTGCGCGAATCGTCGTCAACGTGGCTCCTCGAGAGCGACCGGGACGATCAACATAGCAGGTCCGGACAGCCGGGTTTGTAAGACTTCTGTAAGCCCCGAAACCCCGCGAAAACAGGCCGTTTCAGCCGTTTTTCCGCTCGAACTCGCGCATGAACTCGACCAGCGCGTCGACGCCCGCCTCGGGGAAGGCGTTGTAGATCGACGCCCGCATCCCGCCGACCGAACGGTGCCCCTTCAAGCCGTCGAGCCCCGCCCCGGTCGCCTCTTTCGCGAACGTTTTTTCGAGATCCTCGCTGGGCAGCCGGAACGTCACGTTCATGCGCGACCGGCTGTCCTTCTGCGCGTGGCCGCGGTAGAACCCGGAGCGATCGATTTCGGCGTAGAGCTTCTCCGCCTTGCGCGTGTTCACGGCGTCGATCGCCCGGAGGCCGCCGTGCTTCAGCAGCCACGCCATGACCAGCCGCATGACGTAGATCGTGAACACCGGCGGCGTGTTGTACAGCGACTGGTTCTCGGCGTGCACGGCGTAGTTCAGCATCGTGTGCAGCGAGGGCGCGGAGCGCTGCAGCAGATCGTCACGGATGATCACGATCGTGACGCCCGCCGGCGCCAGGTTCTTCTGCGCGCCGGCGTAGATCAAGCCGAACTTCGACACGTCGACCGGACCGCTGAAGATGTCGGACGACATGTCGGAGACGAGCGGCACCCCGCCGACGTCCGGCAGGTCGTGCCATTCGGTGCCGAAGATGGTGTTGTTGGACGTCATGTGCACGAACGCGGCGTTCGGGTCGAGCGTCAATTCGTTCTGCCGCGGCACGCGCGTGAACTTCTCGCCTTCCGTCGAGGCCGCGACCTTGACGGCGCCGACGCGCCTCGCTTCCTTGGCTGCCTTCTGCGACCACGCGCCGGTGATGATGTAGTCGGCGGATCCGCCGGCAGGCAGCAGGTTCATCGGCACCATCGAGAACTGCAGGCTCGCGCCGCCCTGCAGGAACAGCACCTTGTAGTTCGGCGGGATGTTCGCGAGCGTACGCATGTCGGCTTCGCAGCCTTGGATGATCTCGTCGAACGTCTTCGAACGATGGCTGATCTCGAGGATCGACATGCCGATGCCGGGATAGGACACCAGGTCGCGCTGGGCCTGCTCGAGGACTTCGAGCGGAAGAACAGCGGGGCCGGCCGAGAAATTGAAAATCCGTGCGGTGGTTGTCGTGGCCATAAGCGATCCTGACTCCTGACTCCTGTCTCCTGTATTCTGTCTCCTCTTTCAGAGCCTTACCAGCTGCAGATCGAGCACGTCGGCGTTCCCGCTCTTGATCGTTTCACATAACGAGGCATTCGGCTCGCCGTCGAGATTGATGCGCGCCACCGCGGCCTGTGCGCCTTCGAAGACGATGTTCTCGGTCTCCTGCACGTTGAGGTTCGCCTGGCGCAGATGGCTGAAGACGTGCGCGAGCACGCCGGGACGATCGCGGTGCCGCACCACCAGCATGTGCGTCGCAGGCGTGCGGCGCGCGAGATTGACGACGTTGGGGACGTGGCCGGTTTCCTTGTAGCTGCGGACGACGCGAACGGTCTCGGCGGCGATCGCCTCCTGCGCCTGATCGGTCGATGCCCCGATGTGGTGCGTGCCGTAGACACCCGGCAGGGTGACGAGATCGTCGTGGAACGGCGCCGTGGCGCTGCCCGGCTCGTTCGCGTAGACGTCGAGGCCGACGCGGAGATTGCGCTCCTTCACCGCCGCCGCGAGCGCCGCATAATCGACCACTTCCCCGCGCGCCGTGTTGATGACGATGGCGCCGGGCTTCAGCCTCGCGAGCAGCGCCGCGTTGACGAGGCCCCTGGTCTCCGCACCGAGCGCGACGTGCACGCTGAGCACGTCCGCGCGCGCCGCGACGTCGGCCGGCGTCGGCGCCAGCTCGATGCTGATCGAGCGGAGGACGCTCTCGATGCCGAGCTCGCGTGCTTCGACCTCCGTGACCGGGCGCCGTTCGCCGTCGAAGCGCCGGCTCCACAGCACGACGTTCATGCCAAAGCCGCCGGCGCGCCGGATCATCTCGCGCCCGATGCTGCCGACGCCAAGCAACCCGAGCGTGCGGCCGTAGAGGCCCTGTGCCCTGGAGTATTCCTTCTTGTTCCAGCTGCCGGCGCGGAGCTCGCGCACGTTGTCGGGAATGCGGCGGTCGAGCGAGAGGATCAGCCCGAACGCGAGCTCGGCGACCGCGATCGCGTTCTTGCCCGGGCAGTTCGACACGTAGATGCCGCGCGTCGACGCGCCGGCCACGTCGATGGTGTTGTATCCCGCGCCGGCCCGCACGATCAGCGAGAGCCGGCCGGCATCGAGCATCGGCGCCGTGACCTTCGTGCCGCGCACGACCAGGACGTCGGCGCCGCTCGACGCGATTGCCTGCGCCAGCGCATCGTCCTTCAGATCGGGCTCGTAGACGACGTCGCAGCCGGCGGCCGTGAGGCCGTCGATCCCGCTCTTCTCGAACTTGTCGGCGACAAGTACCTTCATAGTCGCGGTCGAACCATTCTCGCGGGGCGGTGGAGGCCGGCGCTGGACCCGGCGGTGAGCCAGGGCTGAAGGCCAGGGCTGCCGCCAGCCTGCTGTCACCGCCCGCTAAATGAGGTGCACCAACAACCCGTCCCGCAGCTTCGGCTCGAACCATGTCGACTTCGGCGGCATGATGCCGCCTTCGTCGGCGATCGACATGAGATCGTCGATGGTGACGGGATACATCGCGAAGGCGACCGCCGCCCGCTCCTGCTGCACGGCCGCCTCGAGCGCGGCGACGCCGCGCGCGCCGCCGACGAAATCGATCCGCTTGTCGGTGCGTACGTCGCCGATCTTCAGGTGGCGCTCGAGCACGTGCCGCTGCAGCAGCGCGACATCGAGGCCGCTCGCGCGCGAACCGTCGGCCGGCGCGGCCTGCGACAGATCGATCGTGTACCAGCGGCCGGCCACGAACATCGCCACTTCGCCCTTGTGGCGCGGCGTTGCGCTTCCTTCGCGCACCGGCACGCCGCCGCCGACGGCGGCCAGAAACTGCTCCGGCGTCTGACCGGCAAGATCCCTGACGGTCCGGTTGTAGGGCAGGATCTGCGTCTCGCGGTCGGGGAACGCCACGGCAATGAACGTGTCGGCGTCGCCCGCGTCGCCGCGCGCCCGCAGCTCCCCGCGCGCCCGCGCCGCGCTCGCCGCCCGATGGTGTCCATCGGCAATGTACAACGCCGGGATGCCGCCGAACGCCTCCAGCAGACAGGCGGATTCTGCCGCGCCCGCCTTCCAGACCGAGTGGTGAACGCCGTCCGCCGCGCGGAAATCGTAGAGCGGTTCGTCGGCGGTGACCGCTCGCGCGCAGCGGTCGATCTCGTCGGTGGAGCGGAACGTCAGGAACACGACCCCGGTCTGCGCGCGCAGTTCGATGATGTGGCGCGTGCGATCGTCTTCCTTGTCGCGGCGCGTCCGCTCGTGTTTCTTGATGACGTCCCGCTCGTAGTCGTCGACGGAGAAGCCCGCGGCGATCCCGGTCTGCTCGTGCCCGCCCATCCGCAGCCGGTAAAAGTACACCGCCGGCGCATCGTCGAGGATCATCGGCGCCGACTCGCGCACGGCGGCGAAGTTCTCGCGGGCCTTCGCGTAGACCTCGTCCGAATAGGGATCGGTGCCCGCGGGCAGGTCGACCTCCGCGCGCGTGACGCGCAGGAAACTCGACGGGTTCTGCGCCGTGATCTCCCTCGCTTCCTCGGTGCTGACGACGTCGTAGGGAACGGAGGAGACATCGGGAGCGCTGTCGCGCGAGGGACGCAAGGCGCGGAACGGACGGACGACGGCCATCCGCATATTGTAACGACGATGGACGGAAGCGAGTACAGGAAAGCCGGACGAAAAGGCGGGCATGGAAGAAACGTGACGGAAGTACGGTACGCTCGTACGTCCTACTTCACTGCTCAGTCTCGCGGGGGGAATATGCGAATTCGTGTGCTGGCCGGACTGGTGCTCGCGGTCCTGTCACTCTCGGCAAGGACGTACGCGCAGAGCGCGACCGGTTCCATCGACGGCGTCGTGCTCGATGCCACCGGTGCCGTACTTCCGGGCGTCGGCATCACCATCACCCATCAGGCCACCGGCGTCACGCGTGAGGTCGTGACCGACGGCGAAGGGCGGTTTCGGGCGCCAGTGCTCCCCGTCGGGCAGTACGCCGTCAACGCGCAACTGAGCGGATTCAAGACCGTCGAGCAGCGCGACGTGACGTTGAACGTCGGCCAGACGCTGACGCTTCGGCTCGAGATGTCGGTGTCGACGGTGGCGGAATCCGTCACGGTCAGCGGCAGCACGCCGGTCATCGAGACCAGCCGCAGTCAGGTCAGCTCCACCGTCGGCGAGACCTCGGTGCAGAACCTGCCGGTGAACGGCCGGAACTTCATCGACTTCGCGCTGCTCACGCCGGGCGTGACGCGCGACGTGCGCACCGGCGACATCAGCTTCGCCGGCCAGCGCGGCACGCTCAACAGCCTGGTCGTCGACGGCGCCGACAACAACAACACGTTCTTCGGGCAGACGCTGGGGCGGACCGGATCGGGGCGCGCCCCGTATCAGTTCAGCCAGGACGCGGTGCAGGAGTTCCAGGTCAACTCGAACGCCTACTCCGCCGAGTACGGGCGAGCCGGCGGCGCCGTCATCAACGTCGTCACCAAGTCCGGCACGAACGAGGTGCGCGGATCGGCATTCGAGTTCTATCGCGACAAGGCGCTGAACGCGAACGACCCGATCAACGTGCGCAACAACCGTCCGAAGTCCCCGTATCACTACAACCAGTTCGGCGGCACGGTCGGCGGCCCGCTGCGGCGCGATCGTCATTTCTTCTTCGCGAACTACGACGGCCAGCGGAACACGCAGCCGAACGACGTGTTTCTGAACGTGCCCGCCGGCACGCCGGCCGATGCGGCGACGCAGGCCGCGCTCGCGCGCCTGCAGCCGCTCGCGACCAGCTGGACGCGCACGCAGAACCAGGACGTGTTTCTGGTCAAGACCGACTCGCAACTCTCGCCGGGGCAGCGCCTGACGCTCCGCTACAACCATCAGAACTTCACCGGCAAGGGCTTCGAGAACGGCGGGCCGCAGAACTCGCTGGAGCACACCGGCGCGTCGAACGTGCGCACGCGGACGATCAACGGCGGCCTCACCAGCGTGTTCCGCCCGACGCTGCTCAACGAAGCGCGCGTGCAGTGGGCGCGCGACCGCGAGCCGGGCTTCTCGAACAGCGAGAACCCCGAAGCGACGATCCGGCAGGGCGTCTCGACCGTGCTCGTCATCGGGCGCAACAACTTCAGCCCGCGCGAGACCACGATCACCCGCGTCCAGGCGGCGGACGCCATCACGTGGATTGCCGGCGCGCACAAGCTGAAGGCCGGAGTGGACGCGCAGTTCGATCGCATCCTCAACTTCTTCCCCGGCAATTTCTCGGGCAACTATCTGTTCAACAGCCTGGCGTCGTTTGCGGGCGGCCGGCCCGAGGGGGCGGGCGAGCGGTACACGCAGGCGTTCGCCGGGCCGAACACCACGGGCCCTGAAACGCACCCGGACATCAACGAGTACTCGTTCTTCGCGCAGGACGAGTGGCGGCTCTCGTCCGATCTGACCGCGAACGTCGGCCTGCGCTACGACCTGCAGCGGTTCGCGCAGCCGACGGTGCGCAACCCCGATCCGCAGCTCGCGAACGCCGGCATCGACACGAGCCGCCTCAACACGGACGTGAACAACTGGGGACCGCGCGTCGGCCTGGCGTGGAGCCCGTCCGGCCGCCGCTATGTGGCGCGCGCGGGCTACGGCCTCTTCTACGGGCGGACGCCGTCCATCATGGTCGGCACCGCGCACTCGAACAACGGCATCAACGTGCAGACGATCACGTTCACCGGCGCCCTGGTGCCGACCTATCCGAACATCTTCACGTCGATTCCGAGCGGCGCCACGATCCCGAAGCCGACGATCTTCGTGTTCGATCCCGGCTATCAGAACCCGCGCGTGCAGCAGGCGAGCGCCGGCGTCGATTACGCGCTGAACGGCGCCACGTCGGCGTCGGTGAGCTACCTGTTCGTGCACGGCGATCAGCTCTCGCGCTCGACGGACATCAACATCGGTGCCGCGCTGCCGGTGACGTTCACGACCAACGCCGGCGAGGCGCTGCCGCACTATCAGTTCGCCGGCGGCCCGTTCACCAGTTTCGGCCGCATCATTCAGTTCGAGAGCTCCGCACTCTCGACGTATCACGGCGTCACCTTCGAGGTGAATCGCCGCTTCAGCCACGGCTTCCAGGGCCGGGCCGCCTACACGCTCGGCAAAGTCGAAGACACGGTGCCCGATGCCACGGCGGTCGTTCCGGGCGGCGGTGACGATGCGAAGTTCGCGTCGAACCCGGCCGATTTCGAAACCGACCGCGCGCCGGGCAACAACGATCAGCGGCACCGTGTCGTGGCGAGCGGCGTGTACACGACGAGCGGGCGGGGCGGCAGCCCGGTCGCGCGTCACCTGACGGGAGGCTGGACGTTCGCGGCGATCTTCACCGCCCAGTCGGGGCAGCCCTACAGCGGCTACGTCAGCGCGGACATCAATCGCGACGGCAACAATCGCAACGACATCGCGCCGGGCACGACGCGCAACCAGTTCCGGCTGCCCGCGCAGGTCACGCTCGATCCGCGCATCGCCCGCGACTTCGGCCTGCGACGGGCAAAGCTGCAGGTGATCTGGGAGGCGTTCAATCTGCTGAACCGCGACAACATCAGTTCGGTGCGCACCGGCCTCTATACGGCCAGCGGTACCGTGCTGACGCGCGCGTCCAACTTTGGCGACCCGCTCACCTCGTCGGGCCCGCGCATCATGCAGCTGGCAGCGAAGCTGACCTTCTGACCGCGAAGCAGGCGGGGGATTATTTGTCCGCGGCGCGCGCCCGCGCCGCGTCGGGCCTGGGCGCCGCGTCCGCGAGGAGCGTTGACGACAGCTGTGCGAGCAGCGCGTCGCGCGACGAGCGGAACGCGGCGAGGTGGCTGGCCGGAATCGGCTCGCCGGGCGCCTGACGGGAGTGCGTCGCAAGCGGATTCACGAACACGCCCGCCTGCTTCAATCGATAGTCGAGATGCGGCCCGGTGGCGGCGCCGGTCGAGCCGACGCGGCCGATCACCTGCCCCTGCTCCACGCGCGCGCCCGGACGAATGCCTTTGCCGAACCCGGACAGGTGGAGGTAGTAGGTCTCGAACCCGCCGGGATGCTTGAGATGCACCATGTTGCCGCCGGCGCCGCTGTAGTTCGCGGAGACCACGACGCCATTGGCCACGGCGACGACCGCGGAGCCGGTGGGCGCGCCGTAATCGACGCCAAGGTGCGCCCGATAGACCCGGTCGATCGGATGCAGGCGCCGCCGGGAAAAGCCTGAGGTGATGCGGGGCTCGAACCGCAGCGGCGAGCGCAGGAAGAAGCGTTTCAGCGAGCGGCCGTTCTCGTCGTAGTAGGACGGTTTCCCGTTTCCCGGATCAATCCAGCGGAACGCCTGATGGCGCCGGCCGTCGACGTCGATCGCGGCGCCGAGGATCGCGCCGTAGTCCGAGAACGCGCCGTCGTGCGATCGCTTTTCGAACAACACGCGGAACGAGTCGCCGGGCTGCAGATCGCTTTCGAAGTCCACCGTGCCGCTGAAGATCTCCGCGAGCGCCATCGCGAGCTGCACGTGCTCGCCGCTCTCGTCGATGGCGGCGATGAGCGACGGATGGTCGCCATCGATCTTCGCGTCGATGGCCACGATGTCGGTCTGCTTCTCGTACGCGAGGACCTCGGCGTCCAGCCCGCCGCCCGCGTCGCCCAGGCGGTTCACGATTCGAAGAAAGCGATCGGTGTCGATCTGGTATTCGAACTCGCGGAGGAGACCGTCAATCGTCCGGACCAGGCGATAGGGACGATCGGCGCGCAGCTGGCGCGGATCGAAGACCGCGCGCGCGGCGGCCACGGCGCCGGCGACGAAACCGTCCTGCAGGTGGTGAGCACGAAGGAGCGTGTCGAGCGTGGCGTGGCGCGGGACCCGCGCCTCGATCAATTCGATCTCGGACGTCAGCCGCACGTCAGCGTGCGACCGCATCGGCGGCGGCGGATCTTCGCGACGGCCGCACGACGCAAGCGCCAGGACGGCGGCCGTCAGAATTGTGATCGAGCGGGCGGCCAATGCGCCCGCAGGATAACAGATCTCGCCGGGCGCCGCCTCGGACGGCGAACGCAGGCGCCGGTCGCTACTGGCCCATGACCCAGACGCCCCATCCGCCGGTCTTCTGGCTGTGGAAGGCAACGCGGTGGCCGTCTGGCGACCAGGTGTACTCCTCGGCGCTGGGATCGTCGAGCACCCGGCGCATGTTGCCCGTCCGCAGATCGAGCAGCCACGCGCCCTCGTGAGAGACCTGGAAGATGATGCGGCGGCCGTCTGGCGAGACGGCCGGCGTGCGCACCGGTCGTCCTTTGACCGGCGTGTCGTACCCACGGCGCCCGCCGCTCTCCAGATCCATCACGACCAGCTGCTGGTCGTGGCTGTAGGCGAGGTGCGTGCCGTCGGGGAACCACGAGGCGCCCCACGGCTCCCCGGATTTGTACGAGGTGCGGCGCTGCAGTTCGCCGCTCTTGAGATCCGCCGTCCAGAGATTCCACACGCCGGGATCGCCGGGTTCGCCCTTGACGAACGCGAGCTGCGATCCGTCGGGTGACCAGCTCGGAACCGCCGCGAAGCCATCTCCGCTGACGCGGCGGACGTTGCGGCCGTCAGCGTCGGCGACGAACACGCCGCGCGTGCCCTCGCGATCGGAGTCGAACGCGATCGACGCGCCGTCGGGCGACGGCCGCACGTGGAAGTTGCGGGCGCTGTCGTCGACGATGCGCGTGATCTTCAGGATCTCGCCGCCCGCACTGGTGTCGGCGCGCACCAGCGCCGCTCCGTCGCGATGCTCCTCGTGGAAGAACATCGCGGTACCCGTATTCGAAAAACCAGGGGAGTACGACACGGGATCCGCGATCTCGCGCGGTCCGCCGTCGGTGTTGGCCAGCGTCGGCCGGAGCTCGGCGGTGTTCGCGTCAATCGGGTGCGGACGATCGAGCGCGGCCGCGGCATCCGTGTCCGCAGCGCCTGCCGTTGCCGTCGCGACACCCGCCGCGGCATCCGCCCTCGTCCCTTGCGACCGTGACGATGTGGCATCGCGGCGATCGACGTTCGCCGGCATCGATGACGCGCCGCGGTCGCTCGACGCCGGCGCGGGCGATGCGTCCGCCGCCTGCGGCACGGCTCCGCCCGAGAACGTCGCCAGGCCCTGTTGCACGCGCGGCCACACCGCGGGGCCGAACGTGGCGCCGAGCATCGCGGATGCGGCAATCGGCGCGAGCCACCACGCGCTCGAGCGGCGGCGCGCCGGCGGCACCGGCGCCACTTCGACGTCGATGATCTCGGCATCGGCGGCCGGCTCACGGGGGACGAGCGCCTCCGGCGACGCCTCCGCGGGCACCGGTTCGAACCGTCCGGCGCCCCGGTGCGCGAGTGCCTCTTCGAGCAGCGGCCACGCGACACTGAGGACCAGCGACTCGTCGAGCCCCGCCGCGCGCGCGTAGCGCACCAGTTGCGAACGGCCATACAAGCCGTCGGGCCAGTTGCGCAGGTACCCCCATTCGAGCTCGCGCAGGAGGTGGCTCGGCACGTGCGAGCGGACGGAGATTTCGTGCAGCGACAACCCCGTCGCCCGGCGCGCGCGGCGCACGTCCGAGATCGTCAGCGCTTCGCGGGTCGGTCGCTCGATCGGCACGGGCGCGGGCGGGGTGACTTCGATGAGCGGCCCGCGCGTGAGGTTCACGGCCGCCGCGAACAGTCGCTGCACCACTTCACCCAGATCGGGTGCCGCAAAGCGGGACACGGCCGCACAGAACTCCTGCACCGACGAGAACCGCGGAAGATCGATCGTGCCGAGGCCACGGGCCACGGCCAGCCGCAACGCGCCGGGCGCGCGATATTCGGACGGGGCTTCCGACCCTTCGAGCAGCTCGTCGAGCAGCGCCGCCGCCGCCGCAACCGGCGGCCGGTCGGTGTTGAGAGGTCCTTCGACGACAACGGCGCCGTCTTCGGCCAGACGAACGACGTGCGCGGATGGCATGCCGCGCAGCCATCCACGATCGTACTGCCGGCAGATTTCGGTGACGATGGCTACCGCGTCCCCCGGTCGGAGGCGCGCACCGGCAGCCGTCAGCTCAGGCAATGAAACACGCGTTGACATCTCGGCGCCGTGGCAGTGCGAGATCGCTGCCACGCTGCGGACGTCTAGTCCAACGGCATGCCGGACGGCATGAACGTGGATGAGGCTGTTACGCGAATGTCCTACAGATGAGCGCGAAACAGGCCAGCGCGTCATCAAAATTACACGCCCATCCATTGCCCCCGTGGCGATGTGATGGGCGCCTCCGACGCACCCTCGTCAGCGGCGCGGCTGACTGGCGCGTTCGGTCGAGGGCGGAACGAGGCCCTTCGCGCGCAAGTAGGTCACGATGTTCCCGTAATGCTCGTTATTGTGTGCAAGATTGGCGATGAGGTACTGCACGCGCGTGACCTGGCGCGTCGTATTCCCCGCCTGAAGCGCAATCATCTCCATCGCGTTGGCGTCGGTGAGCCGGGCATAAACGCTGTCGCAATACGTAAGCGCATCCGCCAACGCCTTGACGAGTTCGTCTTTCGACATGTTCGCGGCGGCCTCGTTGCCGCTCTTTTCGTCCCGGCCGATCTGCGGACGCGAGCCGATCGGCTTCCCGTCGGCGAGTGCGCAGTACAAATTGTTGGATGTCGCGAGGTGTCCGATGAACATTCCGAAGTCCCGCACCTCCGCCGCGACGCCGGCCGGCTTGAACCGGTAATCGGCGTCGGACATCTTCGCCGCCGACTGCGTCAGGTTCAGCTTGATCCGTTCGTGCTCACTTTTGAGCCACGTCGAGAGTTCGACGCGTGTAGGCGGTTGCTGCGCGGTTGTCGTCTTTGGCGCGGCCGGCGCCTGCGCATGTGCCGCACTCGCGATCGCGAACGCCGCGAGAGTACACACCAGAGCCTTCATCTATGGCGCTCCTTATCGAAGAGGTAACCCCCGATACGGTAGCACGCTACTCCCGGCGCACGTTCACCTGGATCAACTTGCGGAACCGCACGGGCTTTCCCCCGAGCGTGGCCGGCTGATACCGCCAATCGCGCGCGGCGTTCAGGAGGATCGTGTCGTACGCCGGATGGACGGACTGGCGGATGGCGATCGAGGTGACGCGGCCGATTTCGTCGATGACGACGTCCAGCACACCCCGGGTCTTCACCTGGTTGGCGACGGAAAGCGGCACGCGAGGGAGTTCCTGCCGCAGCGCCACCGGCGGCGTCACGTTCCGGTCGTCGCTCGTGTAAATCCGATTCAGGTCAGCGGCAGGCGTGGACGGCGCCGGCGGCTTGGCGGCGTCCTTCTTCGTCGGCTCTGGCGCAGGCGTTGAGGCGGCAGCGCTCAAGTCGAGGAAGCCCGCCGCGAGCACGCGCAGATCCGGGAGGCGTCCGTCCATCTGCGGATCGTCGAGCAGCGACAACACACGGCGGAAGCGATCGACCGCAGCCGCGTAGTCCTTCCGATCGTAGGCCGCCTTCGCCTCCGAGTAACGCGTGGTCGCGATCTGCGGCAGCAGCCGGCGCCGGACCTCGGAGAACGCCGCACGCACGCGCGGAGACGCATCCGTTTCACTGGGTTGATACGCCGGATCGGCCGTCACGACGGCGGCGATTGCGCCTTCGGCCTCGGGATCGCGGCCGAGGGCGAGCAGACACAAAGACCGATACTGCTCGATCGATCGTCGATCGGCGGTGGTCGCCGCGTCCGCCGGCCGCAGATCGTTGAGCACCGCGAGCGCCTCATCGTAGCGGGCTGACGCGTAGAGATCGCGTGCCGCCCCGACCGGATCCTTGCCCGCCGTCGCCTGTCCGAAGGCCGCGTGTGCGATCGAGCCCGCGAGCAGGAATGAAAAGAGGATTCGATGCGCTGGATTGGCCATGGTGCACTCCGCTCACTTCATGTCGACGCTCAAACGCACCGGCGCGTGCATCGTGACGGACGCTGCCTGCTTCTTCTCGCCGAACTGCGGATGGCGGAAGACGATCTCGTGCGGCCCGATCGTCACGGCGAGATTGCCGATCGGCGTCTCGCCGACGCGCTTGCCGTCGATCCACACCTCGGCCCACGGCAGCGCGTTGATGTTGACCGTTCCCTGCGGCAGCTCCACGGGGACCGCCGCGACCTTCCCGGGCGGCACCTGCACGACCTTGGTGGCGCGGTAGCCGAGCGTGTCGTTCACCAGCTCGATCTCGTGGCGCCCCGCGCTCATCATCAGGCGCTCTGAATCGGTCGTGCCGAGCAGCCGTCCGCCTTCCCTGATTTCCATCATCACCGGGACCTTCACCGCGAGCCACCCCGACACCGGTCCCTGCACCGCTGCAACCGGCGCGAGGACCGACGAGGTCACGCCGGCCTGGATGACGACGCGCTGCTTCACCGCCGCGCCCCCTGCCGCCTGCAGGACGACCTCGTGATCGCCCGGCGCGAGATCGGCGACGCTGACCGGCGCGACACCGTGTTCGATGCCGTCGACGGTGACGCGCGCCCCCGGCGGATCGGATTGCACCAGCAGGCTGCCGGCCGACGGCGTTTCAGGCAGCTCGAGGTACTGCGAGACTTCCGCGCCCGCCGTGACGTTGACCGGAATCACCCGCGGCACGCCGCGGCCGCGCAGTTCGACGATGTGGGATCCGGCGCCGAGCGAGAGGCGGGCCGGCGTGTTGCCGCGCGAGAGGCCGTCGACGAACACCGCCACGCCCGGCGGATTCGTCTGCACCGAGAGCGTGCCTTCCGTCGGCGCGTTCGTCTTGCGCGAGGACCGCAGCGCAAGCAGCGCGCCTTCACCGAACGCGACCGCGACCACCGCGATGACGGCGGCGCGTCGCCACCGCGCGCCCCGCCGTTTCCGGGCGCTGCCGGTCGCGGCTGCCGCTTCGTCGTTCGCGTCCGATCCGAACATGCGGGCGGCGTCCGTGTCGATCGGCTCGGCGGCGGACGCGATCGGCGCCGGATCGAGCGACCGCAGCAGCTCGGTGATGTCCGGCGGATCGATGACGCGTGCCGCCGCGAGGTCTGTCGTCGCGGCGCTCGTGGAGGCGACGGCAGGCGCAACCGGTTCGGGCGCCGTCTTCGGCTTGATCGGCGTCGGCGCCGTTGACGGGGCAATTGACCCGACCGGCGCGATGCGGCTCTCCGCCGGCGGCGCGGCGATCGGCGCGTCAGCGGCGAGGCGTTCCGCACGTCGTGGCTCGGAGGCGACGGGCGTCGCCTCGACGGCGGGCTCGATGCGCGTCTGCGCGGGCGCAGCTGTGGCGGGTGCGAGACGCGCCGGTGAGGCGGGTGCAGCGGTCGCCGTCTGCACCGGACGGGGCTCCGGCTTTTCAGCCAGCGCTTCGACGAACTCCGCCTTGAGCGCTTCCAGTTCGGCACGCTCGGGTTGCGCCGATGCCGGCGGCGCCGCGGCCGCAGGTGACGGCGCGGGCAGGTCGATCGCGAAGGCCGTCTCGGCGTGCCCGGGTTCGAGCAGCGCGCTGATGTAGCGCGAGAGGAACGTCTCGAGCGCCACCGGCGCCGCCACGAAGCCGCTGTCTTCGCGAAGCACCTCCTCGAACGCGGTCTGCGCTTCGACGGCCGATGCGAAGCCGTGGCGCGGATCGAGCTGCAGCGCGCGCGCGATCCAGGTGCGCAGCGACGCCGGCAGCGGCTGCTCCTCGCCCATCGTCGATCGTGCGGTCGCCGCGCTCAGCAGCACGGCGGCGCGCTGCGGGTAGTCGTCCGCGCGCAGCGGACGGCCGAGGACCAACGCCAGCGCAATCAGTCCGATCGCCGTCACGTCGGCGCGGTGATCGAATCGCGGCGGCCCTGCGGTCGGCGGCACCGCGACGCGCAGCTCCCGCCAGAGCCGCTCCCGGTTGAACTGCAGCTGCTCGACCGCCGATCCGACGACGTGCTCGGCGATCACCACGCGGGCGTGCGGCGTCACGATCAGCCGCTCGGCGGCGATCGTGCCGTGCGCCACGTCGCGGGCGTTCTCGTGCAGCAGCGCGACGGCGGGCACGAGCTGTCGAATCAGGCACAGCGCGGCATTGAGGTCCAGTTGCAGCCGCCGTTCGGCGGCGACGCGGAGAATGTCCGAGAGGCGCGTGCCTTCGACGTGGTCCGACACAATCGCCAGGCCGCCCGGATGGCGATCGACGCGGCGGACGCGCGCGTAGTAGGCGTGGCGGAAGTTGGTGAGCCGCGCCGCGCGCTCGCGCAGCGCGAACTCGAACGACGGGACCGCGAGGAGCTGCGGCCGCAGCCGCAGAATCTGCAGCAGGTCGCCCGTGCCGCCGTCCACCGCGACGACGCGGTCGCCGAGGCCGTCGGAGAACAGCGGCGTCTCGGGACGCTCGTACGCGGTGGGATGGATCATAGGCGTGCGCGGCTGCAACCGCGACGCCACGCGCATCATGGATCGCGCCAACTTCCGCAACCTGCGGGCCCCGCGGCACTTCGGCGCCGTTTTCGCACGCCGCTCGGTGTCCCCTTCTTTTACAGCCCTGTGGGCGCGATCACGATCCTGATCGGTGCGGACCAGTGGGACGCCGACGCGCTGACGTGCCCGCAGCGATGTGGTTCGCCCGTGGCCGGCCGCTGCCTACCTTGGCGATTTCAGCGCCACGGTCTCTTTGACGGCCTCGAACAAAATCTGAATCGCCGGCAGCAGCGAATCGGCCGGAATGAACTCGGCATCGCCGTGCATCGACATGATTGACGCGGCGGGCAGGACGGCGGGGAAGAAGCCGTAGCTCTTCACGCCTTTCGGGCGATAGCCGTTCGCGTCGGTCCCGTAGGGAACGACCATCGGCGTGACGATCGCGTCGGGATGACGCCGCTTGACGGCCGACTCGAGCGCGCTGTAGAGCGGCGTGTCCTGCGGCGTGACCACCGGATCATCGCCTTCGTAGATCACCTCGATCTTGATCGTCGGATCGGCCAGTCGTCGCGCCAGCTCCTCGAGCCATTGCGCCGCGGTCGTCCCGGGCATCACCCGGCAATCGAGCGTGGCTTCCGCCACCGAGGGAATGACATTCGAGCGCGGCGGGTCGCCCACGCCGGATCGCAGACTGGTGATGGACATCGTCGACTGCTGGATCGCGTTGTTGAACTTGTTGTCGGTCAGCGCGCCGATGCGCGCCTTCATCGTGTCGATGACGGAGAAGCGTCCGGAGCGCATCGGCTCGCTCATCAACCGGTTCAGCGCGCGCACCAGGTGATCGTTCGGGTTGTTCGGATGCGGCTGCGATCCGTGTCCCGCGACCCCTTCGGCGCGCAGCCGCAGCCACATGATCTTCTTCTCGGCGACGGAGATCCCGAACACGAGCTTCCCCGGCGCGAACATGTCGCGGCTGCCGAACCCGCCTTCGTCAATCACGTACTCCGGGTCGAGCTCGGCATAGTGCTTGTCGCGCATCCACGTCGCGCCGAGCGCGCCCCCCGACTCCTCGTCCGGCACCGCCATCAGGATCACGTCGCGCGCGAGCGGCACCTTCAGACGGTGCAGCAGCAGGAACGTGTAGATCTGCGAGACGCCGATGCCTTTCATGTCCATGGCGCCCCGGCCCCACACCTTGCCATCGTCAATGGCCGCGGCGAACGGATCGCGGCGCCAGCGGCTCGGGTCGGCGGCGACGACGTCCATGTGGTGTTCGAGGAGCAGCGCCTTCCCTCCCGTCCCGCTGCCTTTCAGCCGCGCCAGGACAATCGAGCGGCCCGGGCCGGCCTCGTAACGAGTGACGGAGACGCCTTCGCGCGTGAAGAGATCGACGAGGAAGTCGGCGGCCTTGGTCACGTCGCCAGGCGGATTCGACGTGTTGATGCGCACGTAGGCCTGCAGTGTGTGCAGCGCTTCGGTCTCGATCTGCTTCCAGTCGGGAGACGGCTGCGCGAGCAGCGCGGGCTTGACGATTGAGAGCAGCAGCACGCCCACGAGAACTGCGCGAGCACCGTGACACATGATTGTGAATGCTCCTTCGGACCGGGTGGGTGTCCCGTCCGCGTCAGTTTCGCACGTCGCGGACGTCGCGCGAGTACGCGGACGCGATCTGAGGGCGTTCAACGACGTCGGCGGCGAAGGCCGCGGGATCTCAGGCGCGATCGAATTCCTGCGCGGCGGCGCGCAGAAAGACCGCCCGCTCACGCGCCCGCGGCTCGTGCAGCAGATCCTCCACCGGCCACGGCAGGCGCCAGCACCAGTTCTCGTGACTGACGAGCGCGGGGGTGTTGATCCGATCGCGCCACCCGAACACGTCCTGAATCGGCAGAATCGCCATCGAGGACCCGGCCCGCAGCAGCGTGCGCAGGATCGCGTCGCGCGTGCGCTCCTGGAACGGCGCGTCGGGATCGCAGCCGCTTTCACGCAGCGGCGGCAACATCGCGATCGCCGTGCGCTCGTCCGCAGGCGCCAGGTCCCACCACTCGGCGAGCGTCTCGGTGTCGTGGGTGCCGCTCGTCGCGACCGAGCAGGGGGGATACGCGTCGGGATTGCGGAACGGCTGCCGCTCCGCCTTCCACTCGCGCTCCCACCGAAGCACTCTGTAGCCGGGAATGCCGCCGCGCTCGAGCGTGTCGCGCACGAACCCGGGAATGACGCCGAGGTCTGCGGCGATCACCCGCGAGCAATTCGACGCGAACAGCGTGAGCAGCCGCTGTCCCTGCGCGATCTGCGACGGCTCGTCGGCCGGCACGAACGCGGCGCGGCCGTCGCGCTCGCGCACGTAGGTGCGGAAGAACCCGACGACGTGATCGACGCGATAGCCGTCGTACAGTTCCGCGCTGCGGCGGGCGCGCGCGGCCAGCCACACGTCTCCCTCCGCCGCGATCTTCGACCAGCGGTAGGCGGGGAAGCCCCAGTCCTGTCCGGTTTCCGAGAACGCGTCCGGCGGCGCACCGACGGAGGCGTCGAGGCGGAAGTCGTCCTGCCGCGACCACACGTCGGCGCTGTCGCCGCTCACCATGAACGGAAAATCCCCGAACAGGCCGATGTCCGATCGCTCGCGGACGTCGGCCCACTGCTCCGCCGCCAGCCACTGCAGGTAGGCGTAGAAGAGCCGTTCGGCCGCGAGCGCCTGGCGCGCGCGATCGAGCGCCTCCGGCTGCCGGTCGCGGAGGCCGGGCTCCCATTCGCGCCAGTAGCGGCCCTCCTCGCGAGCGTGAATCGCGCGGAACAGCGTGTAGTCGTCGAGCCACCAGCGCTCCCGCTGGATGTACTCGACGAGCCGCGCCGCGCGGTGCGTCCGGGCGTTCCACTCCTCGCGCATGAACCAGTCGAACGCCGCACGGAAGGCGCGCGCCTTGATCGCGCGCACGATCGAATACTGGATGACCGGCGCGTGCCGCGCCGCCTCCAGCTTCTCGCGTTCCTCCGGCGAGAGCAGGGCTTCGCCGCCGAGCGCGTCGATGTCGGGCACCCGCGAGGGCGCCACGAAAATCGGATCGATGGCCATCGCACTCAGCGCGGAGTACGGGGAATGCTGGCCGTCGGCCATTTCGTTCAGCGGCAGCAGCTGCAGGAACCCGAAGCCGGCCTGGCGCATCCAGCACGCGAGCCGGGCGATGTCCGGAATCTCGCCGATGCCCCAGCTCTGACGCGACGGGATGGAGAACAGCGGCACCAGCAGACCGGCGTGCCGGCCGGTGAAGAAGTCACGCCGCATGCACGCGCTCCGTCACGATGCCGATGCCGCGCGCGAACTCGTCGGGCGGCGGCAGCAGGCTCACCACCAGGAACGCCTCGTGCGCGAAATCGAACAAGAAACCCGGATGAACGACGACGCGATGATCGACCAGGAGCGAGAGCGCCAGCGCTTCCTCGCCTTCGATCGAAGGGACGCGCAGCACCGCGGACCATCCGCCGTCAGCGGCCAGCACGGTGACGTCCGGTGCATCGGCGGTGGCGTGCCGCAGCCACGCGTAGTTCTGGCGGATGCGCGCCCCGATCGCGTCCCGGACGGGCGCGGACCCCTCGAGCAGACGACGCGCCGCAAGCTGCACCGGTGTCGACACGGACAGATAGGTGTCGCCGATCAGCTCCAGGCGATCGAGCGCTTCCTCGACGAGCCGGTCCGGTCCGGTGACGGCGATCCAGCCGAGTTTCATCTGCGGCAGCGCTGCGGTCTTCGAGAGGCCGCCGAGCCGAAACAGCAGACAGTCATGTCGTTGTAACGGCGCCGGCTCCGGCAGCGGCGCATCGCTCAACGGGTAGTCGCAGAATACTTCGTCCAGAATCAGGGCGGCACGCCGTTCGGCGCAGCGCACGACGAGCTCATCGGCGTCGCGAACCGTCAGCGCCGACCCGGTCGGGTTGTTGGGTGAAACGGCAAGCACCACGCGCGTGTCACCGGTCCATGCGCGATCGAGATCCACGGGATCGATCGTCCACGCGCCGTGATACTCCAGTGCGTAACGCCGCTGCGTGATGCCGTCGAGACGCGTCAGGTGGTCGAGCAGCGGATAGCTCGGCACCGGTGTCAGCACGGACGCACGATCCGGATCGCAGAGCAGCTTGAAGAGCAATGAGTAGGCTTCGCTCGTGCTGGCGGTCAGCATGATCCGGTCCGCAGACATGCGAACACCGCGCCGGACGTAGGTGTCAGCGACCGCCTCGCGCGCCTCGCGCAGGCCGAACGGCTCGGGCCGGTAGGTGAGCGCGCGCGGATCGGCGAGCGCGTCGAGCAGCCGCTCCGGGTAGCGAAGCCCGACGCGGGTCGGATTCGAAACGGTCAGATCGATGAGCGGCCGGCCGCCGCGCCGCGCCTCCGCGAGCGCAGCCGCAAGCCGGTTCGGGTGCCGATCCTCGGGCACACGCCGCGAGAACATCTCAGTACAATATGTGAATTGGCGATCGCGGCAGCGGGCGTTCTTGTTCCTGCAGGGTAATCTTAGGTGCTCATGCGACGAATCGCGCTCCTCATCATTGTGTTCCGCCTTGCCGTGTTCCGCCTTGCCGTGTTCTGCCTTGCCGTCTTCTGCCTTGCCGGGCTCGCCGCGGCGCCGCACGGCCAGGCGGCCGCGGCGGGGGCCGCCGCGCCTCGCCTGCAGATTCCGGTCACCCGGTTCACCTTGCCGAACGGCTTGCGCGTCATCCTGCACGAAGACCACACGGTCCCGCTGATGACCGTGAACGTGTGGTACCACGACGGCTCG
>JABFWM010000525.1 GCA_013362195.1 Acidobacteriota bacterium | reverse complement strand
TCGCCGCGGCCGACGAATGCGATCGGAAATCGAAGACGCGCGCCGAACACACCCGTCAGCACATCGACGTACTTCGCCGACGCGATGCTGCCGAGCAGGACGACGTCGCAGTCGGGACCGATTTCGTCGTCGAGCGCGCGCGCGCTTGCCAGCAGGGGTCTGCTGTAACGCGGATCGTTGGCGGCAATGTCGACGGCGGCGAACGCGCGGATCGCGTCGGCGGTGACGCGCGTCTCCGCCGGCCGGAGCCCCGCCGACGGTGTAATCACCAGCACGCCGCTCGCCGCGACGGGATGGCCCGGGTCGGGCGGACGCGCGAAACGCAGCGCGTAGGCGAGCTTGCCCTTGAAGTAGAGGCCGCTGACGAACGCGAACACCTCGCCGAGGGCGGCCCCTTCCGCGCCGCGCAGGCGCCGCGCGAGATCGAACGTCGCGCGCTCGGAGAGCACCATCTGCGCGCGCGGGCCGCTGCAATTCGCGGGAGAGAGCAGGAAGATACGGCCGGGGTCTCGTTGCTTGCGGCGCTTCGCCACGTGGTCAGGATACAAGAGACAGGAGACAGGAGGCCTTCCGCCTGAAGGCGGAAGCTACAGCCGTCAGCGCAAAGACCAGCCGTCAACGCAACCAGACGCCGCACCTTTCAGCCAGCCCGCCGCGACAACCCCCGAAACGCCCCTCGCGCGTCGCCCTTCGCCCCTCGCGTTACAGACTCCACCGCAGCAGCACGGCGCCGACGGTGAACCCGGCGCCGACCGACGCGAGCAGCACGAGGTCGCCCTTCTTCAGCCGTCCCTCGCGGCGCGCGTCGGCGAGGGCGAGCGGGATCGTGCCGGCCGTGGTGTTGCCGTACTTCTCCAGGTTGATCACCACCTTGTCGGGCGCGAGGCCGAGGCGCTCGGTGGCCGCCTCGATGATCCGGCGGTTCGCCTGGTGCGAGACGAAGAGATCGATCTGCGATGGATCGATGCCATGGCGATCGAGGAGACGCCGGGAGATCTCCTCCGTCTTCTTGACGGCGAACTTGAACACCACCGCGCCGTCCTGCTTGACGTAGTGCAGCCGCTTGTCGATGGTCTCGTGTGACGCGGGCAGGCGGCTGCCGCCGGCCGGCATCATCAGCGCCGCGCCGCCGCTGCCGTCGATCTCGTGCGCGAAGTCGATGATGTGCGGTTCCCCCTCCTCCGCCGGGCCGAGCACCGCGGCGCCGGCGCCGTCGCCGAACAGCACGCAGGTCGTGCGATCGGTGTAGTCGATGATGCTCGACATCACGTCGGCGCCGACGGCGAGCGCGTAATCGTGCGCGCCGGTCGCGACCATCTGGGCCGCGGTCGTCAACGCATACGTGAAGCCGGAGCATGCGGCGCCGAGATCGAACCCCCACGCGTGGCGCGCGCCGATGTTGTTCTGCACCATGCACGCGGTGCTGGGAAAAATCGTGTCCGGGGTCGTCGTCCCGACGACGATGAAGCCGATGCGCTCGGGCGCGACGCGCGCCTCCTGCAGCGCCGACTGCACCGCGCGTGTCGCGAGATCGGACGTCGCCGTGCCCGGATCTGCGATGTGGCGCTCGCGAATGCCGGTGCGCTGGAGGATCCATTCGTTGCTGGTGTCGACCATCCTTTCGAGGTCGGCGTTGGTGAGCACGCGCGGCGGAACGTAGGTGGACAGACCTGTAATCTTGACCGGACGGAGACGCGAATTACGCATTTAGGATACAGAAGTGTTAGGGAATGCCGTTCTCATTTAGCACATTGACGAGTGCAAGAGTCGCCCACATTATTACCTATCGGGAGTGAGCCTCCCGCCTCCAAACAATGCATCGTAAATCATCGCCGCGCAGCGTGGTCGGGACTGCCGCGACTGTTGGCGTCCTGGCTGTTGTCTTCTCCATGCAGACCTTCGCGGCTGCGCCCGCACTGTATCTGCTCGTGCAGCAGATCGGCGGATTCGGTTCGGCGCCGCGTCAGTTTGCCTATCCGCTCGGCATCGCGATTGGAGCGGACGGCCGCGTCGCCGTAACCGACACCCAATCGTTCTGGAATCCGATCGTCGTCAACAATCGCATCCAGGTGTTCAACGCCGACGGCACGCTCGCCGGCGTCTTCGGCGGGCCGGGAGCGGGCGATGGGCAATTCGACTACCCGATGGGCGTGGCGATCGATCGGAACGGCCGCATCCTCGTCGCCGATTCGGGCAACAATCGTCTGCAGCTGTTCAACGCCGACTTCACGCACGTGAAGACGGTCGGCAGCGCCGGCAACTTCGATGTCCTTGATCCCGTGAACCGCGATGCGAACGGCAACTACATCGGCGCGGCGCCGACGCTCGATCGCTTCTGGTTCCCGACGCGCGTCGCGCTGAAGCCGGGCACGCGGCTCAACGATCCCACCGATACCGCCGGCCTCGTCGCCGTCGTCGACAACAGCAACCATCGAGTCGTCGTGCTCGACGCGATGCTCACGCCGAAGTTCGCGTTCGGCACGTTTGGCGTGGACGGCAACCTGCTCGGCAACTTCGAATATCCGCTCGGCGTCGGCATGGACGCCGAGCGCATCTACGTCGCGGATCCAGAGAACCATCGCATCCAGATTTTCGACCTTGCCGGCCGTCCGCTGGCGGCCTTCGGAAGCAGCGGCGCGCAGAACACCGAAGGCGATCTGCAGGCGCCCCGCGATGTGCAGCCCGACGGAGCCGGCAACCTCGTCGTCGCCGATACCGATCGCAGCCGCGTCCTCGTCCTGCATCCCGATCCGGCGACGCCGCAGTCGCCGCGCTGCCGCGATCTCTTCGCGGCGCAGGCGGCCGGACGCTGCGCCATCCTCGCGACCGACGGCACCTGGTACGACGCGCGCGTGGTCGGCCGCTTTGGCCGCAGCGACGGCGAGTTCGTGATGCCGCAGGCCGTCGCGGTCGATGCCGCGGGCCGGATCGCCGTCGCCGACACGGTCAACCATCGCTTCGAGGTGTTCAACGGCGCCAACCTGCGCGTGCGCTCGGCCACCCTCAGCACGTCGGGTCCGGTGATCTCTGGGCAGACGGTGGGCGTCACGCTGACCGTGGACAATGATGGCGCGTTCGATCTGACGGTGACGCCCGACGTGCGCGCCGGCCTGGCCGGCCGACTCGGTGCGGTCTCGCCGGCGACCGTGCCGGCGGGCTCGTCGCGCGATTTCGCGCTCACGTTCGACACCGACGACATCGGATCGCTCGTCTTCGCGGCCGCGGCCGCGGCGCAGCCGTCCGCTGCGGGACCGGTGCTGCGCACCAGCGCGATCGCGACCACGCCGCTCGTGGTCTCGCCCGCGCCCGGACCGAAGATGTTCGTGACCGTCGCGGCAGATACGGCGCTCGCCACGCCAGGGACGCCCATCAACGTCGACGTGCGCGTCAAGAACACCGGCAGCGTTCCGCTGTCGTCGATCGCCGGGGCGATCGATGTGGCGCCGGGCGGGCTGGTCACCCTGCAGTCGTCAGCGCCGATGTTCGAGGGTCCGCTG
>JABFWM010000658.1 GCA_013362195.1 Acidobacteriota bacterium | reverse complement strand
GGAGGATCGCGCGTCGGGCACGACGCGGCCGGCGAGCAGCAGGAGGAGCGAAGCAGCGATCACGTGGCGCATCGACCGCGAACCGATTGGGAGTATAACGTTCTGCCATGAACAATCGCCGAACATTTCTGAAGACACTCGCGGCCGCGATGGCGGCCGCCCGATACGCGGGCCGCGTCGAGGCCGCACAGACCACTCGGCCGACGTCCGCGCCGGCGTCGGGGATCAGGAAATCGACGCTCATCTCGATGCTGCCAAAGGAGCGGCCGTACGCCGAGCGGTTCGCGATCGCGCGCGACGCCGGGTTCGAAGCGGTCGAGATGCAGACGGTCACCAGGGAGGAGGAAGCCGCCGAAGCCAGGGAAGCGGCGCGCAGCACGGGCCTTCGCATCCACTCCGTGATGAACATGGAGCACTGGTCGTCGCCGCTCTCGAGCAGCGATCCCGCGGTCGTCGCGCGCAGCGTCACGGGCATGGAGACGTCACTGAAGAACGCCGCCTTGTGGGGCGCCGACACCGTCCTGCTCGTCCCCGCCGTGGTCGACGCGAACACCTCGTACAAGGACGCCTACACGCGCTCGCAGCGCGTCATCCGCGAGCGGCTGCTGCCGATGGCGCGCGATCTGAAAGTCGTCATCGCGGTCGAAGAGGTCTGGAACAAGTTCCTCCTCAGCCCGCTCGAGTTCGCGCGCTATGTCGACGAGTTCGAGTCGCCCTCGCTGCGCGCCTACTTCGACGTCGGCAATGTCGTCCTGTATGCGTTCCCGCAGGACTGGATCCGCACCCTCGGTCCCCGCATCGTCAAGGTGCACCTCAAGGACTTCAATTTCGATCGCGGCAACGGCCGTTTCACGTGGAAGAACATCGGGGAGGGGGACATCGACTGGCCGGAAGTGCGCCGTGCGTTCGCCGACATCAAGTACACGGGCTACGTCACGACCGAGGTCAACGGCGGCGATGCCGCGTACCTGAAGGATCTGGCCGGCCGCGTCGACCGGTTCCTCGCCGGCGAAAAGCCGGTGGCAGCGGGGTAGCTATCAGCTGTCAGCTGTCAGCTGTCAGCTAACAGCTGTCAGCTATCAGCTAGCAGCTATCAGCTATCAGCTATCAGCCATCGGCGTCATTCCACAGCGCGCTCGGGCGGCGGCGCGCTGGCGTGGAAGTCCGCGTAGAACCGCGTCACGTACGACTCGAGCAGCGTGCGGACGCGGTGTTCGTCGGGCGACGCGACGATCAACCCGGCGTGATGCGGTTTGCGAATGCGTGTGACGATCTCCGGATCGTCATACGCGCTGGTATCCGGTGCTTCCTGCCGCGCCAGCGAGAGCACGATCCCCGCGGACAATTGCCTCGGCGCCGGCAGCTGGTAGGCGCCGTGCTCGCCGGCAATCTCGATCTTCGCCCACTCGCGCCACAGATTCACGCCCGTCGCCGCTTCGACCACGTCGACGATGAACGCCCCGCCGACGCGCGCGGAGGTTTCCAGGAAGGAGATCGCGCCGTCGGCGGCGCGAATGAACTCGGTGTGCGAGGCGCCGCGCGCCAGGCCGAACGAGTCCAGCACGCGCCGGTTGACTGCGATGAGCGTCCGCCCCAGATCGTCGCGCTCGGAGAGGGTACGCGTGACGAAGATGCCGCCTTCGTGCGCCACCGCCAGCGGCGGCGTGCCGTACCGGCTCGCGACCGCGAACACGATGCGGTCGCCGGACACGAGCGAGTCCACGTGAAACACGTCCCCTGGAACGAACTGCTCGAGCACGTAGTCGGCCTGGCGATCGCCGAGCGCATCGAGCGTCCGCCACAGCGCGTCTGACGAGGCGATCGTCTGAATCCCGATGGCGGCCGCCTGTCCCCGCGGCTTCAGCAGCCAGGGCGGCGGCACCCGCGCCGTCCATTCGCGAATCCCGGCGTGGTTCAGTACGGCGACGAACGGGGGGCAGGGGATCTCCGCGCGTCGCGCACGAGTGCGCATCGCGAGCTTGTCGCGGAATGCGCGGGCGGCCGTCTCTCCCATGCCCGGGACCTGCAGGTATTCCCGCAGCATGGCCGCCATCTCGACGTCGAAGTCGTCGAGCGCGACGATGCGATCGAGGTGTTCGGTGCGCGCGAGCCACGCCGCACCCTTGCGGATGTCCTCCTCGGACATCCCGCGCCGGACGTAATAGAACGCGTCGATGGCGTCGCGCGGCCAATCGGCGTCCGCGAGTTTCTCCTCCGTGAGCAGCAGCACGCGGCATCCCTGGCGCCGGCATTCTCTCAGGAACTCGTCGCCCTTCCGATAGGTGGCGATGGCGAGCACGGTGGTCGACATGGCGCGCTCATTATCTGCGAGGAGCAACCCATGCCGGGTCGCGGCCGTCTAAGCCACCGTGCTGAATGACGTGCGGCTGTCGACGCGGCGCCTGCTGCAGACGCCCGGATTCACGCTGGTCTGCGTGCTCACGCTGGCGCTTGGCATCGGCGGCACGACGGCGGTGTTCACGCTGGTCGAACAGGTCCTGTTGACGCGCTTGCCGGTGACACGTCCGGCCGAGCTCTATCGCCTCGGCGACGACGCGCAGTGCTGCGTCAACAGCGGCCTGCAGCGTGCGTGGTCGCTCTATTCGTACGACCTCTATCGGTCGGTACGCGACCACGTGCCGCAGTTTTCCGAGCTGGCCGCGTTTCAGGCCAACCCCAACACCGTCAGCGTGCGGCGGCGTCCGTCGGATCCGGCGGAGCCGTTCATGGGCCAGTTCGTCACCGGGAATTACTTCCAGATGTTCGGCGTGGGTGCGGCGCTCGGCCGGACGCTGACGGCCGCGGACGATGCCGACGGCGCGACCCCCGTCATCGTCCTGAGTGACCGGACGTGGCAGCGGCGCTTTGCGGCAAATCCCGGCATCATCGGGCAGCCGCTCGTCATCAACGGCGTCGCGTGCCTCGTGGCCGGCGTCGCGCCCGAGGGTTTCTACGGCGACATGCTGCGGCCGGATCCGGCGGATGTGTGGATGCCGCTCTCGATCGAGCCGCTGGTCAACCCGCAGGCCAACCTGCGCGCGGCGGTCGGCATGCACTGGCTCTACGTGATCGGGCGGCTGCGTCCCGGCGCGGACCCGCCGGATGCGCAGCAGCTCGCGGCCGCGCAGGTGCGGCAGTGGCTGACGGCGTACGGCGATTACTCGTCCGAGGACCGCCAGAAGATCCCGCAGATCACCGTCCGCCTGGCCTCGGCCGCCAGCGGCGTGTCGACGATGCGCAACGCCGTCGGTCCGTCATTGCGGCTGCTGCTCGCGATCGCCGGCGCGACGCTGCTGATCGCGTGCGCGAACCTCGCGAATCTGCTGCTGGCGCGCGGACTCGGCCGCCGCGTGGAGTTCGCGGTGCGCAGCGCCCTGGGCGCCTCACGCGCGCGCCTCGTGCGGCAGACGCTGATCGAGAGCCTGCTGCTTGCGCTCGTCGGCGCGATCTCTAGTCTGGCAGTCGCCTACGCGGGGGCTCGGGCGATTGTCTCGATGGCGTTCCACGGCGCGCGGTTCGTGCCGATTGACGCTGCCCCGTCGCCGACCGTGCTCGCCTTCGCCCTCGTCGTCGCGATGGTAACCGGCGTGCTCTTCGGCATCGCGCCGGCGGTGATTGGCTCGAAGGCCGATCCGATCGACGCGATGCGCGGCTTCGGCCGGGTCGCGGGCGAGCGCGGCTCGTGGCTGCGGCGCGCGCTGGTTGCTCTGCAGGTGGCCTTGTCGTTATCGCTGGTGACCAGCGCCGGGCTGCTGGCGCGCAGCCTCGACAACCTGCAGCGCCAGGACTTCGGCTTCCAGACCGACGGACGCTACGTCGCGGCCCTGCACACCGCGTTTGGCGGCGCATCGCTCGAGCGGCTCGACGCCGTCTACGCGCACCTCACCGCCGCGGTCGCTGCGATTCCCGGCGTCGAGAGCGTGGCGTTCTCCTTGTACAGCCCGATGTCGGGGGACAACTGGAGCACGCGCATCACGGTAGAAGGGCATGGGCCGGGCGAGCGGCTCGCCGCCTCGTGGAATCGTGCCAGCCCGAAGTATTTCGAGACGATCGGAACGCCGCTCCTGCGCGGCCGGGTGATCGACGAGCGAGATACGCGCACTTCGCCCGCGGTGGCGGTCGTCAACGAAACCTTTGCGCGGACGTTCTTCAAGGACGGCGACGCAATCGGGCGCCGGCTCGGGTTCGCCAACGCGCGCGGAGAAGGGACGCTCGAGTACGAGATCGTCGGGATCGTCGGCGACACGAAATATCAGGATGCGCGCGCGCCCGCCTACGCCACCTTCTTCCTGCCGTTCCTGCAAGGTACGCTGGCCTCGCCGTCACGGGCCGGCGTGGCGTTCCGCTCCAATTTCGCGAAGGCGATCGAGCTGCACATGACGCGGGCGGGATTGAACCTCGAAGCCGACATCCGCCGTGCGCTGGCGTCGGTGGATCCGGGCCTGACGCTCACTGGCGTGCTCAGCCTCGACGAGCAGGTCGCGCTGAACTTCAACAACGAGCGCCTCATCGCACGGCTGACGGTGGCCTTTGGCGGGATGGCGCTGCTGCTCGCGTGCGTCGGACTCTACGGCGTCACCGCCTACGCGGTGTCGCGGCGGACGCGCGAGATTGGCGTGCGCATGGCGATGGGCGCCACGCGCGGGCGGGTGCTGCGGACGGTGCTGCGCGCGTCGGTGGGGCAGGTGGCGGCCGGCTTCGCGCTCGGCGTGCCGTTGACGATTGTCGCGGGCCGGTTGCTCGCGCAGCAGCTCTACGGCGTCTCGGCGCGGGATCCGCGGATTCTTGCCGGCGCCGCCGTGGTGCTCGCCGCATGCGCCGCGCTCGCCGCCCTCATTCCGGCGCGCCGCGCGGCGTCTCTCGATCCACAGCAGGCGCTGCGCATCGAGTAGTACTGGCGACGCCTCACCCGTGACAGGGCCTACCGCTCATCACGAAGGCCAGTATTGCGCTTCGTGCTCTTCGTCGCCGTTGTGGTTGTGACGAGCCGTCGGCCGTGACAGCGGACGGCGCCTCAACGAAGATTCTTGTCGAAGAAATCGATCGTCCGCTGCCAGGCGAGCTTCGCGGCGGCTTCGTCGTAGCGCGGCGTCGTGTCGTTGTTGAAGCCGTGCTGCGTGCCCGGGTAGGTGTGCATCTCGTAGCGCACGTGGTTCGCCTTCAGCGCCGCCTCATAGGCCGGCCACCCCGCGTTGATCCGTTCGTCGGTCCCGGCGTAGTGAATCAGCAGCGGCGCCTTGATCGTCGCGGCGTCTTCCGCTGGCGGCTGGCTGCCGTAGAAGGGCACCGCCGCACCGAGATCCGGCAGCCGCGTCGCCAGCAGGTTGACGATGCCGCCGCCGTAGCAGAAGCCGACCGCGCCGATCCTGCCCGTGCACTCCGGACGCGACTTCAGGAACTCCGCCGCGGCGATGAAATCCTCGCGCGTCTTCGTCTGATCGAGCTGCGGGAACAGCGCGCGCGCCTTGTCTTCGTCCCCGGGGTAGCCGCCGAGCGCGGCCAGCGCGTCGGGCGCGAACGCCACGAAGTGGTGGTGTGCCGCGAGCCGCCGCGCGATGTCTTCGATGTGCGGGTTCAGGCCGCGGTTCTCGTGGATGACCAGAATCCCCGGCAGCTTGCCCTTCGCGTCCGCGGGCCGCACGTAATAGCCGCGCGTCTTCGCATTCCCCTTCGGCGACGGGTACTCCAGGTACTCCGCCGTGACGCGCTTGTCGTCTTTCGCGATCTGCTGCGCCGCGACGAACTGCGGGTTGAGCTGATCGAGCAGCATCGCCGCGGTCACACCGCCGGTCGCGTACTTCGCGGCGCGATCGAGAAAGCCCCGCCGATCGAGGCCGCCGTGGACGTATTGATCGAACAGGTTCAGCACTTCCTGCGGGAAGTCGCTGGCCGTCTTGCGCTCCATGCCGTCTCCTACTTGAAGATGCCTTTGAACGTCGTCCATCCGTGGGTGCGGAGCGTCCGCTCCCGCGACTTCACGGCGGGATCGCTGGCCACCAGGGTCATCGCTTCGCCGGGATCCGCCGCACGAATGACGATGTATTCGCGCAGCGTCGGGTCGCCCTCAATCGGGCCTTCCGCGAGCACTTTCCCCAGGCCGCGCAGGCCGGCCATGTACTGCTCGTGCAGCCGCTCGGTCGTCGTTTCGTCGGCCGCAGTGGGTCCCTTCTCGTAGAGGCCGAACACCAGCGGTTCGACATCCTTCCGGTCGGGATGATCGAGCTGTTGTGTTTCCGCGCGATGGAACCAGTCCCTGGCCGCCTTGATCGGATGCACCTCCGCCGTCATCACGCCGGCCTTGATGTACGGATCGGGGTCGAAGGCCCTCTTCGCGGCCTCCGTGGAGGGAACGTCGAGGATCGCGATGCCGGCGATGTCGTCCGCCTGCAGTGGGCCGTACGCGAGCGCGACACGCTTGCGATACAGGGTCGCGAGGTTCGCGAGGTGCGCGTCCTGCATGTTCTTGCCGGCCGCTTCGCCTGGTTCGGCCTTCGGGCCCTTTTTCAGCAGCACCAGCTGATAAGTCGTCAGTTTCTCTTCCACCTCCTGTGCTGGCGACACCAGCAGGGAGAGGAGCAGGACAGGGATCAGCATGCGAGGGAGTATATCCGCAGGCGCCCCCTCGTTCCCGTTGAGCAGCTAGGGGATGAGGATTCGTTCGGGGCGCCACGCGACCATGTCCTGTCGCTTGGCGAAGTGGAGGAGCGGCGCCATCGATGGCAGGCGCAGGCCCGCGGTGCCGGCCATCGTGTTGATGCGGATCTCGGCTTCGGCCGGCTGCAGGGGCCAGCGCGGATGATGAATGTCGAGCCGGTAGGGGCGATTGCCGTGGTCGACCGCGTACAGGCAGTAGCGCTCGGTCAGGAAATATTCGAGCGTGCCGGGCACCGGCGGCTCGACGGGGCCGGTGGAGCGATACCGAGCGACGAACTCCGCGCTCGGCCCGCTGGACGTGCGCCGGCTCGCATAGTGGACGTAGCCGTCGCGTACATCGAAGTCCATCGAGGCGGTGAAGTAGGGCAGTCCGAGCAGCGTGCGCGCGGCGCCGACGGCGACCGGATTGGCCGCGTCGAGGCTGAAGAAGTAGACGCCCGGCTTGCCGTCGACGGCGACGTAGGTGCGGACGTTGAGCTCGGGAAACGACGACATCAGCGACAGCGCGGGCACGAACCTCGGCGCCACGTTCGTCATGTAGAACGGCACGATTCCGAGCCAGGCCTGGCGGTCGAAGCAATCGATCGGAAAGCTCGCCGGTACTCTGTCCCGCAGCGCGTCGGCGCTCACCGGCCAGTGGGCGAACAGCAGATCGTGCCACGTCTGCGTCATCACCCAGGCCGCCTGCGGCATCGGCCATGGCCGGTGCGCCGTCTCCTTCACGATGTCGTTGTTGAAGTCGTGCTGAGGCGGAGCGGTCATGAGGCCTGTCGATCGAGAAAGCGGCTCCGCGACTCCGCGGGTGGAAGCCGGCACACGTCGTAACGCCCGAACACCCGATACCGGACGCGAGCGACGACGCGATATGCCACGTCTGCCAACGGCGATGGCACGAGCCGCGCCAGTACCGCCAGCAATCGCCATCGTCCGCCAAGCTGATCCAGCGCGTGGAGCACCGCGCGCGATCGCGACAACAGGCGCTCGTCCTGTTCTCTCCAGTTCGCGACCACGTAGATGGTGCGGAGATCGTCGGGACTCCGTCCGTAGCGGACGAGCGTGTCGCGCGCGGCATCGCCCTGGAGCGGCGCGAACAGGATCCTTCCGCGCTGATCGCGGGCGATGAGGAATTTGACGAGGCGATCGCACAGCCCGCACACCCCGTCGTAGAAGACGACCGTGCTCGCCATGTCAGCCCATCCGTTGTGTCGGCACGATCCGTGATAGCGACGGCCGCGGAGGTCTCATGCTCAGCGTTGCGCGGATGATCGTCGTGCTCCTGCTCCTTTTGTCGTTGGCTGGCTGCGCGGCCATCGCGGGAATCTTCAAAGCCGGTTTCTGGGTCGGCATCATCATCGCGGTGGTGATCGTCGTGGCACTGGTCGCGCTGTTGGGGCGCCGGTAGCGGGCGGCTGCTGAAGAACACCGCTGCAATGCCGACCGCTCAACGGCCGCCGCCACACTCCGAGTGCGAGTGCCGAATGTCCGAGGCATGCCCTGCGGCATGAGCCGAGACGATGAGCGTCGCCAGTTCGGGGTCGCCGGCGGGCGACACCACGAATTCGACGACGCGCATGCAGCTGGCCCGCGGACGCGTCGGTCACGCCGGGGCGCCGTAACCGTGAGCGATTCTGCCGCGGGCCGTGTGACGAACGCCAGCGTCCGTCCATGCTACCGTGCGCCTTGTGACATAATCCAGCGCACACCATCGGCATGAAATCGCTTGCGGTTGCCTTCGCCGTTCTCGCGCTACTGGCGGGGGCAGCCATGCTCGCGTATGCGCAGTGGACACGCGATCTCGATCGCGCCGACCGTGCGCTGGCAGGTGGCCGTCTGCCTGACGCGGCGGCCGGGTACGACGCCGCGATCGCGCGGTTCGATCGCGTCCCGGCCGCGCGCCAGATGTTCGCGCCTGAATACGATCGGGCGATCGCGAACCGTCTCTGGGCGCTCTACCGGCTGAAGCGGTACGAGGAGGCGATCGAGCTGGCGGAGCGCGCGCCGGCGGGTGCGCGTCCGCATTTCTGGTCCGGCTGCGCGCTCTTCGACAAGGCGCTGGTCGAAGAGAAGCCGGACGCGCGTCTTGGCTGGCTGACGCGCGCCGAAGACGAGTTTCACAAGGCGATCGAAGCGGCGCCGGACGACTGGGACACGAAGCACAACTACGAACTGACGTCACGTCTGGCGGCGGAGCTGCGGAAGACGCCGAAAACGCCGCCGCGGCAACTGATGCAGCTGCTGCGTCCGCCGTCGCCAGCGGGCAAGCCGGCGCGATCGGTCGGGTAGCGTCCGCCGGCGATGCGCGTCCTCCGTCCCGAGTATCTGGCGTGGTGGCAGATCGTCCCGATCGCGATCGCATGCTGGGCGATTCGCGTCCACTATCTGCGCCGCGTGCGCCGCGCCTCGCCGATTGCTCCCCGGTTCGCGCCGCTGTCGCGGCGATCGTCGGTCGTCCGCGAGCTCGCGGCCCTGGCGGTGATGGTGACGATCGGCGCCGCGATCGTCACGGCGCTGGTCCGCCCGCAGGCGCTGCTGACGCGGCGCGAGCCGGTGTTCGAGCAGCAGGACCTGGTCCTCGTGCTCGATCGGTCGGCGTCGATGCGCGCGCACGACATCGCGCCCTCGCGCTTCGCGCGCGCGACCCGCGAGATCCAGAACTTCATCGAGCACAAGCCCGAAGGCATCGGCCGCATCGGCCTGGTCGGGTTTGCCGGCGGGTCGCTGATTCTGTCCTACCTGACCAACGACCTCGAGACGGTCTCGTTCTTTCTCGACTGGATCAATCACGATCCGCAGACCCTGCTCGGCACCGACATTGGCGCGGCGTTGAAGAACGCGCGCGAGGTGGCGCGCCGCGATGATCGCCCGACGCGCAAACTGTTCCTGCTCGTGTCCGACGGCGAGGACCACGGGAGCGAGCTGCTGCGCCAGGTGCACGCCTATCGAGCGGACGGCTATCGCGTGAACTGCATCGGCATCGGCTCGGCCGCGGCGGTCCCGATTCCAATCCTGGATCCCGAGGGCCGGGAGACCTACCTGCGTGACGAGCAGGGACAGCTCGTGAGGACGCGCTTCGAGGAAGGCACGCTGCGGCAGATCGCGGCCGCCACGGGCGGACGCTACCAGCGATCCACGACCGGCGGCGAGCTCGCGAACGCCATCGCGGAGATCGTCACCGCGGAGCGCAGGATGACCGGCTGGCGCACGACGACCGAGTACCGCGAGCTGTATCCGATCGCGCTCGCGCTGGCGGCAGCGTCGGCTGCCGCGCTGTGGCTGCTGTTATGAGCCTGCACGAGCCGCTCAGCGTCGCGACGATGACGCCCGACGCCGCCGCGGCGATCGCCGCGGCGCTCGAGCAGGAGATTGGCAAGGTCATCGTCGGGCAGCACGTGCTCATCCGCCGCATGCTGACGGCGCTCTTCGCGGCGATTCCCTTTTCCGCGGCGAAGGGACGGACGCGATCCGGGTGCGGACACCTGCTGCTCGAAGGCGTGCCCGGCGTCGCCAAGACGCTCACGGCCACCACCCTCGCGCAGGCCATTGCCGCGAAATTCCAGCGCGTGCAGCTCACCCCCGACCTGCTGCCGGCCGACATCCTGGGCACCCGCGTCTACGACGCGAAGACGTCCACGTTCCGCATCGAGCAGGGGCCCATCTTCACCAACATCCTGCTGGCCGACGAAATCAACCGGGCCACGCCGAAGACGCAGAGTGCGCTGCTCGAAGCGATGCAGGAGCGGCAGGTCACGCTCGCCGATACGACGTTTGCGCTCGACGATCCCTTCTGGGTGCTCGCGACGCAGAACCCGGTCGAACAGGAGGGCGTCTACACGCTGCCCGAAGCGCAGCTCGATCGCTTCTCGATGATGCTTCGCGTCGGCTATCCGGAGGCGCGCGAAGAGATCGACATGCTGCACGTCCGCATGAGCGAGACGACGATCGAGCGTCGCGTCGCGCCGGCCGACGTGACCGTGCTGCGCGAGTTCATCCGCACCACCGTGTACGTCGACGACAAGATCGTCGAATACATCGTGCGGCTCGGGCGCGCGACGCGCGATCCCGCCCTGGTGGGGCGCCCGCACCTCACGGAGCTGCTGCAGCTCGGCATGTCGCCGCGTTCCTACCAGCACGTGCTGGCGCTGGCGCGCGTCAACGCCTTCCTTCAGGGGCGCACCTGGACGTCGCCCGGCGACGTGAAGGAGATCTTCATCGACGCGGCGCGGCATCGCATCGCCCGCACGGTGCGCGCTCAGGCGGAGAACGTCGACGCGGACGAGATCCTCGGCGATCTGCTGCGCGCGGTGCCGATCCCATGATTCCCGAGCACGTGATGCGCGAGCTGCGGTACATCGAGGTGTACACCGCAAAGAAAATCCGCAACCAGCGCGTCGGCGTCTACCAGAGTCCGCTGCGCGGTTCGGGATTCGACTTCGACGAGCACCTGCCCTACCGGCCTGGTGACGACGTCCGGCGGATCGACTGGAACGTGACGGCGCGCATGGGCGCACCGTTCGTGCGCCACACGCACGCCGAGCGCGAGCTGAACGTGATGCTCGTCATGGACGCGTCCCGATCCATGACCCAGGGATCGGGCGGCTGCTCGAAGAAGGAGGCGTTGACCTTCATCACCGCCTCGATTCTGTTCTCCGCGCTGGCGGATCAGATCAACGCCGGGTTCTGCGCCTTCTCCGATCGCGTGCTCAGCTACACGCCGCCGCGGCGCACGCGCGCCGCCGCCTGGGCGACGCTGGAGCAGTGCTGGCACCTTCAGGGCCACTCCCGCCGCACCCTGATGGGGCCGGCCGTGCGCCACCTGCTCGCGACGTTGAAGCGGGTGAGCGTCATCTTCTTCATTTCCGACTTCATGACCGACGACCGCGTCCTGGACAGCGGCGAGTTGGCGCAGCTCGCCGCCCGCCACGACCTGATTGCCGTGGTGCCCGAAGATCGCACCGAGGCCGAGCTGCCCGCCGGCGACGGCTACCTGCGCGTGCGCGACGTCGAGAGCGGCCGCCGCGCCTCGATCGGACTCGGTCGCGCATCGCGTGAGAAGTTCGCGGCGTCGGTTCGCGCCCGGCGCGACGAGTTGTCGCGCGCCTTCTACCGCGTGCCGATGGACCACGTGTTCGTGCCCACTGACGAAAGTCCGGTGTTGCCGGTGCTCTCGCTGTTCGCGGCGAGGAAGACGTGAGGCCACAGAGGAACAGGGAATGAACGCCCCTGAAGAACACGAAACAATGGCCACAGAAGAACACAGCAAGACGGCACAGACGAACACAGCAAGACGGCACAGACGAACACAGCAAGACGGCACAGACGAACACAGCAAGACGGCCACAGACGAACACAGACGGGTGGCCACAGGAGAACCCAGAAAGATGGCCACTGAAGAACACAGAACGGTGGCCACAGAAAAACACAGAAAAATGGCCACAGACGAACACAGAAAAATGGCCACAGACGAACACAGAAAGAGGGCCACAGACGAACACAGAAGAACACTGCGGTGGATGCCACGCACAACGGCGTTCGCCTGTGTTGTCCTGGGTTGGTCTGTGGGCCTCCTGTCGTGGCTGACGGCGGTTGTTGCTGCGCAAACGAACACCGTTGCGAACACGCCGCAGGTGCGTGCGTCCGTCGATCGCACCGCGGTATGGGTGGGCGACCGCGTGCGGTTCACGATCGAGATCGACTGCCCGCCGAACGTCGACGTGCTGGACGACGATCTGTCCAGAGACAAGCTGAAGCTCGAAGGCTTCGAGATCGCCGGCGGCGAAAGCGGCCGGATCGATCGCGGCAACGGCGCCGTCACGCGACGCTTCGTCTACGACCTGACGACATTTCGCGTGGACGCGGCGTCACTGCGCGTGGCGCCCTTTTCGGCGCGCTATTACGTCCGCCGCCCCGGTCAACGGCTCGACGACGCGGCGCCGGCTGGTGAGGTGCAGGTGCCGGGCGTGACGGTCGCCTTGCGCAGCACGCTGCCCGACGCGCCGGACTACCCGCTGCGCGACGCGAAGACCGCCGTCCCGCGCGGCCGGATGTATGCCCTGGCGCAGCCGGTGGGCATCGCGTTGATCGTCGTGTCGTTCGCCCCGGTCGCCTTCTGGGCAATTGCGCTGGTGGACCGGCGCCGTCGCCGCGTGACCGT
>JABFWM010000104.1 GCA_013362195.1 Acidobacteriota bacterium | reverse complement strand
GAAGGCCAGAACCGCGGCGCCGACGACTACCGCTGGAGCATCGGCAACTGCAACGTCGACGTGATGGGGTTCGGTCAGACGTTCGTGGCGAAGCCCGGCAACATGGTCGGTCCGACCAAGCAGGGCATGGACGATCTCATCGCGCGCGATCCGGATGCGCGCTGGGACACGACGCAGAACAAGGTGATCAGCACCAAGTATCCGAGCCCGCGCGTGGTCGCGATTCCGCTGTTCGACCCGGTCTACTACTACAACAACAAGATGAACAGCCGGAACGCGTCGCTGAAGTTCGTGAACTATCTCGGCTTCTTCCTCGAGCGCATGAACGGGAACGAGGTGGTGGGCCGGATCACTCCGATTGGCGGGCTGCGCCGCGGCGGGCTGCCCGCCCCGAACGGCGCGTTCCCGCGCGTCATCAGACTGGTGCAGTGAGGCGGGCTCACGCGCCTCGAGCACGGCGCCGGCGGGCGGCCGGCGCGGGACCTTTTGAACGGCGGTTGCAACGATGGCTCAATTAAGCGCGCAGATCGTCAGCTACGACGAAGAGTTCAAACGGCACGTCTCCAAACTGCTGCGCGCGTGCGGCGTTCCGATCGGCATCGTCGAAGGGCGCAGCCTCGAAGGGGCGGCGCCCGATCTCGTTGTGGTGGACATCCGCTCCGACGCCTCGTCGGGGATGGCCACCATCGAGCGGGTCCGCGCGGCCAGCGGCACGGTCGCGATTTTCGCGGTCGCCGGCGCGGCCGAGCCCGACCTGATTCTCCAGGCGATGCGGGCCGGCGCGAACGAGTTCTTCGCCTGGACCGGCGGCGAACCGTCGCAGGCGACGCGGTCGATGGAGGAATCCTTCCACGGCGCCGTCCGCCGCACGAGCACGCGTCGTGAAGCGGCGAACGCCGGGGCCAAGCCGCCCTGCGTGACCCACGCGTTCCTCGGCGCCAAAGGCGGCGCCGGGACGACCACGGTGGCCGTCAACTGCGGCGTCGAGCTCGCCCGGTTGACCAAGCGATCGACGATCGTCGTGGACATGAAGTCGTGCCTCGGCGAAGTCGCGCTGTTCCTGGGCGTGCGGCCGCGATTCACGGTGCTCGACGCGATCGAGAACCTGCACCGCCTCGACAAGGACTTCCTGAAAGAGCTGGTCGCGAAGCACAAGTCGGGCCTCGACATCCTGGCCGGCTCCGAGCAGTTCGATCGGCCCGGCCCGCAGGACGCGCCGGCGATCGAGGAGCTGATGCGGGTGCTGACCCGGACCTACGACTACGTCGTGATCGACGCCGGCAACATCGTCACGTCGTGCGTGGCCTCGACGCTGTTCTCGGCCGACACGATTTTCCTCGTCACCAACCCCGACGTGCCGTCGATCCGCAACGCGCAGCGGCTGGTCGAGCGGGTGCGGCAGCTCGGCGCCGGCAGCGAGCGCGTGAAGGTGCTGATCAATCGCGCCTCCGAGCAGCACCTGATCGGGCCGAAGCAGATCGAGACGGCGCTCGGCTACGGCATCCACCACACCTTCTCGAGCGACTACCGCACGGTCTCCACCGCGCTCAACTCCGGGGTGCCGCTGACGCTCTCGAACAACAGCGAGATCGCCTCGCAGTTCGACAACTTCACGCGGCAGCTGGTCGGCCTGGCGCAGGGCGGCGGCGGCGAGGCGAAGACGGAACCCGAGAAGCGGCGCGTCTTCCTCGGCATGTTCTAGAGGATCCCTGACCTATGAGCGCTCCTTTGACAGTGAACCAGCCGCCCGCGGGCGGCGCGCGGCCGGCGCCCCAGGCGCCGCGTCCGCAGTATCTCGAGCTGAAGGCGAACGTCCATCGCAAGCTGCTCAATCGCCTGAACCTCGAAGCGCTCGCCTCGGCGGAGCGCGCGCGCGCCGAAGGCGAAATCCGCACGCTGCTGTTCGATCTGATCGCCGAAGAGGGCACGCCGCTCAGCATGAGCGAGCGCGAGGCGGTCTTCGCCGACATCATCGACGAGGTGTTCGGGCTCGGGCCGCTCGAGCCGCTGCTGCGCGATCCCGGCATCAGCGACATCCTGGTCAACACCTACAAGCACGTCTACGTGGAAAAGGCCGGCAAGCTCGATCGGCTCCCGACCACGTTCCAGGACGACAAGCACCTGATGCGCGTCATCGACCGCATCGTCAGCGGCGTCGGCCGCCGCGTCGACGACAGCTCGCCGATGGTCGACGCGCGGCTCCCGGACGGATCGCGCGTCAACGCGATCATTCCGCCGCTCGCGGTCGACGGTCCGCTGCTCTCGATCCGCCGCTTCCCGGCCGAGCGGCTCAAGGCCGAAGCGCTCGTCACGATCCGCTCGCTGACGCGCCCGATGCTCGAGTTCCTCGAGCACTGCGTCCGCGCGCGCCTCAACATGCTGATCAGCGGCGGCACCGGCGCCGGCAAGACGACGCTGCTGAACGTGCTGTCGTCGTTCATCTCCGAACGCGAACGGATCGTCACGATCGAGGACGCGGCGGAGCTGCAGCTGCACCAGGAGCACGTCGCCCGCCTCGAGACGCGGCCGCCCAACGTCGAAGGCAAGGGCGCGATCAAGCAGCGCCAGCTGCTGGTCAACGCGCTGCGGATGCGCCCCGATCGCATCGTCGTCGGCGAGACGCGAGGCGAAGAGGCGCTCGACATGCTGCAGGCGATGAACACCGGCCACGATGGATCGCTGACGACGGTGCACGCGAACACGCCGCGCGACGCGCTGTCGAGAATCGAAACGATGATCGCGATGGGCGCCACCAACCTGCCCGAGCGGGCGATGCGCCAGCAGATCGCTTCGGCGATTCAGGTCGTGATCCAGCAGTCGCGGTTGAGCGACGGCACGCGCAAGGTGACCAGCATCTCCGAGATCACCGGGATGGAAGGCGACGTGATCACGATGCAGGAGATCTTCCTGTTCGAGAAGCTCGGCGTGAACTCGGAGGGGAAAGTGATCGGGCGCTTCCGCGCCACCGGCGTCCGGCCGAAGGCGTGCGAACGCCTGAAGGCCTCGGGCGTGATCCTGCCGCCGGACATGTTCGAAGGCGTCACGGAGGTGCGGTGATGGCGGCGCTCATCCTCATCCTGTCGACGTTCGTGATCGGCGTCGGCGGCGTCTTTGCCGTCTACTACGGCTTCACGAAGGTGCCGGGGTTCCTGCTGCAGCGCAAGCTGAACACGCGCCTCGACGAGGTCATCCGGCCGGTCGAGGACGAGCCGGGGGACATCGCCGGCCTGGTGAAGAGCCGTCAGGAGGGGCCGCTGCCCGCCCTCGAAAAGCTCGTTACGGGTTCGGCGCGCGGCTCCGCGCTGGCCACCTGGGTCGAGCAGTCGGGCGCCAGGATCAGCATCAGCGCCCTGTTGATCATCGCGTTCGTGTGCGCGCTGATCTTCGGCTTCATTGCCGCGGCGCTGCTGCGGATGAGCGTCGGCTGGCTGGGCGGCGGGATCGTCGGCTGCAGCCTGCCCTTCCTGATGCTCAAGATGAAGCGGACGCGGCGTCTCCGCGCGTTCGAGGAAGCCTTCCCCGAAGCGCTCGATCTGATCGCGCGCGCGCTCAAGGCCGGCCACGCCTTCGCCACCGGCCTGAAGATGGTGGCCGACGAGATGCCGGAGCCGGTCGGCCCGGAGTTCAGGAAGACGTTCGACGAGCAGAACTTCGGCCTGCCGCTGAAGGACGCGCTCGCCAACATGACCGCGCGCATCCCGCTGCTCGACGTGCGGTTCTTCTCGACCGCGGTGCTGATTCAGCGCGAGACCGGCGGCAATCTCTCGGAGATCCTCGAGAACCTCGCGCACGTCGTGCGTGAGCGCTTCAAGATCCTGCGGCAGGTGCGGGTCTACACGGCGCACGGCCGCCTCACCGGCTACGTGCTGCTGGGGCTGCCGGCGTTTCTCGGCGTCGCGCTGATGTTCATCAATCCCGAGCACATGGAGCTGCTCTTCCGGGAGCGGATGGGCCACATGATGCTCGGCGCCGCCGCCGTCATGCAGACGGTCGGGTATTTCTGGATCAAGCAGGTCGTCAAGATCGAGGTGTAGCCGTGACCATGATGCTGCCGCTGCTCGCGTTCGTGTTCGGATCCGCCCTGGTGGCGGCCGCGGCGTACGCGTTCATGCCGTCGCGAGCCGTCGCGATCGATCGGCGCCTGGAAGAACTGACGCAGGGCCGCAGCGACCGCGAGGAGAAGCCGAAGTTCCAGGCGGTCGTCGGCGTGCTGAAGCGGATGGGCGAGAAGGCGCCCCGCTCGACCAAGGAGCTGGGGAGCCTGCGCCTCCGTCTCGTCCAGGCGGGCTTCCGCCGCGACGAGGCGCTGACGATCTTCTTCGGCATCCGCGTGCTGTTCGCGCTGTTCCTGTTCATGCTGTTCTCGACGTCGCTCATCGCGCGGCCGAACCTGACGCTCGCGCTCGGCGGCCTCGGCCTCGGCTACGTGCTGCCGGGCATGGTGCTCGCGCGCCTCGCGAAGCGCCGCTCGCATCGCATCCGCCTGTCGCTGGCCGACATGCTCGACCTGCTCGTGGTCAGCGTCGAAGCGGGCCTGGGCCTCGACGCGGCACTGACGCGCGTCGGCCAGGAGCTGGCATTCGCGTATCCGGAGCTCGCCGACGAACTGCGCCTGATCAATCTCGAGCTGCGCGCCGGCAAGCCGCGCGCCGAAGCGCTGCGCAACCTCGCGGACCGCAGCGGCGTCGACGACCTGAGCTCGCTGGTCACGATGTTGATCCAGACCGACAAGTTCGGCACCAGCGTCGCGCAGTCGCTGCGCGTCTACTCGGAGACGCTGCGCACCAAGCGCCGCCAGCGCGCCGAAGAAGCGGCGGCGAAGACCGGCGTCAAGATGGTGTTCCCGCTCGTCATCTGCATCTTCCCGGCGATCTGGGTCGTCACCATCGGGCCGGCGGCGATCCGCTTCGTCACCGTGCTCTTCCCGATGATCGAGAAGACGCGATGAAGCGGATGATGGCGCGCAACGCCAGCCTCGGGTCGATCGTCGCCGAGCAGGTCACGGTCGCGGCCACGCGCGCGGAGCGGCGGACGGGCCTGCTCAACCACACGTCGCTGCCCAGGGGCGAGGCGCTGTGGATCGTGCCGAGCCGCGGTGTGCACACCTTCGGGATGAAGTTCGCCATCGACGTGATCGCCCTCGACGAGTGCGGCGTGGTCATCGACTGCGTGCCCCACATGAAGCCGTGGCGCATCCGCCTGCCGCGCCGCGGCACCGCCGGCGTCCTCGAGCTGCCCGCCGGGAGCATCGCGGCCGACGGCATCCAGCTCGGACATCGGATCGTGTTCCAGTCGATCGATCTCGCGGCCGCGGATCTCACGCCGTCCGCGGAGACCACGGATCGCAGCACTCGCATCAGCCGGGAGGTCGCGTAAATGTCGGCGGTCACTGCTTTCGATCAAACCGGACGGGTCGGCACGCAGCCGGCGCCGCCGCCGCCGCCGCAGACCATCGCGGACACCGGGCTGCATCCCGATACGCTCGCGCAGCTGATGCTGAAGACGCTGATCGCCGGCGAGTCGAGCGGCACCCAGCTCGCCGACGCGATGCGCCTGCCCTACTCCGTCCTCGACGCGATGATTCAGCACGCGCGGGTCGAGAAGCTGATCGAAGTGCGCGGCGCCAGCGGCACCGGCAACGCCGGCTACCGCTACGCCCTCACCGATCTCGGCCGCGACCGCGCGATGCAGTTCCTCGACATCAACCGCTACGTGGGGCCCGCGCCCGTCCCGCTGTCGCAGTACAACGCCTACGTCCGCGCGTGCATGGCGGCGCGGCCCTGGATTGACAAGGACTGCCTCGGCCGCGGCTTCGAGAGCCTCATCGTCAGCGAGACGATGTACGACAAGCTCGGGCCGGCGGTGAACTCGGGCAAGTCGCTGTTCCTCTACGGCAAGCCGGGCAACGGCAAGACCGTCATTGCCGAGGGCATCGGCCGCGCGCTCGGCTCCGACATGCACGTGCCCAACGCGATCGACGTCGACGGCCAGACCATCACGGTGTTCGATCCGGTCAACCACGTGTTGACCTCGAAGCACGGATCGGCGCAGAGCGTCATCGCCGTGTCGTCGCACGATCGCCGGTGGGAGCAGATCCGCCGCCCGGTCGTTGTCGTCGGCGGCGAGCTGACCCTCGAGATGCTCGACCTGACGTTCAACCCGATCGCCAGGTTCTACGAGGCGCCGATCCAGATGAAGGCGATTGGCGGCGTGTTCGTCGTCGACGACTTCGGACGGCAGCGGATTCCGCCGCGCGACCTGCTGAACCGCTGGATCGTGCCGCTCGAGAGCCGCGTCGATTTCCTGACGCTGCACACCGGCCGCAAGTTCGAGGTGCCGTTCAACGTCTTCATCATCTTCGCGACCAACCTGAAGCCCGAGTCGCTCGCCGACGAAGCGTTCCTGCGCCGCATCCCCTACAAGATCCGCGCGAAGAACCCCACCGTCGACGAGTACACGCGGATCTTCGAGCTGGTCTGCCGCAGGCGCGGCCTCGCCTTCGATCCGGTGATGGTCGAGTACCTGCAGCGCAAGTACTACCAGCCGCGGAAGCTGCAGATGCGCGCGTGCCATCCCCGCGATCTCATCGAGCAGGTCATCGACATGTGCCGGTACCACGCGAAGGAGCCGGCGATCACGCGCGAGCTGCTCGACGCGGCGTGCACCAGCTACTTCCTCGAGGAATCGGAATCGCAGGGCAACGAGGTCGCCATATGAAGCGGCTCGCGTTCGCCTTCCCGGTCGCGTTGACGCGCGGGGTCTCGATGCGCAGCGCACCCCTCGAAGCGTCGCGTCCCGCGACGCGGCGCGACCTGGGCGAGCTCGCGTCGAAGGCCGCCATCGTGGCGCTCTTCTCGTTGATGGCGGTGCGGCTGTGGGGCGACTTCCTCAGGACCGGCCACGTGACCGGGTTGCTGCTCGTGGCCAGCGAAGGGCTCGTGGTCGTGCTGACCGTGTTCCGCCGCTCCGCCGGTACCGTCGATCGGACGATGCGCGCGCGGCTGCTGACCGTGTTCTCGTGCTTCGGTCCGCCGCTCGTCAAGCCCGCTGCGTCGGTCGCGCCGATGGCCTCGGAAGCGTTCACCGTTCTGGTGTCCGCCATCGGCCTGCTGATCGTCATCGTCGGCAAGGTGTCGCTCGGACGCAGCTTCGGGCTGACGCCGGCGAACCGCGGCGTGGTGTCCTCGGGCGTCTACCGCCTCGTCCGGCATCCGATTTATCTCGGCTATCTCGTCACGCACGTTGGCTTCGTCGTCGCCAACCCGCTGAACTGGAACCTCGCCGTGCTTGCCGCCGCCGACATCGCGCTGCTGCTGCGCGCGATTCTGGAAGAGAAGACGCTCGCGAAGGACGCCGCGTATCGCCAGTACATGCAGCGCGTCCGCTACCGGCTGCTGCCGGGCCTCTTCTGATTCCAGCGACGCCCGGAAAGAATTCAACAAAACAAAGGCCGGGGAGGACCCCCGGCCTTTGCCGTCCGTACGGCGGTCAGCGCCGCAGCGTGAACGCGAACAGCTTGTTGTTGCCGCTGCCGAGCGGCGCCGCGCCGCGGGAGAACAGGTGATAGCCAGAGCCCCAGTAGACGACGCCGTCGGCAATGGCGGCGCCTGATCCCACCGAGCCACCCGTCGTCATCGAGAAGAGCACGGTGCCGTTCGACGCGTCGAGCGCGAAGATGGTGCCGTTGTCGTCGAACGAGCTGACGTACGTGACGCCGTTCGCGACCGACACCGGGCCGAGCGCCATCGCGCCGGTCGGGTTCGCCGTCTGCCAGACTTTGCGGCCGGTGGCGGCGTCGAGCGCGGTCCAGAAGCCGCCGGTCGTCGTTTGCCCGTTCATCAGCGTGACTCGCTGTCCGATCGCGTTGATGATCGCGCAGTAGATGCGCACGCCGTCGGTGGCGCACTCGCGTTCCATTCCGCCAAGGCCCGTTTCGCTGCCGCCGCCGGTGCCCGGACCGACGTTGACCGGCCCCCACAGGTTCTGCGGCGGCTGCGCGGGGTTGTCGCTCAACAGGAGCGTTCGATATTCGCCGGACTTGCGGCCGACGCCCAGCACGTCGCGCTTCACGCCGTTGACCGTGACCTGAAACAGCTGCGGCGCCATGCCGAAGTCTTCGTCGGGTCCATGCGGATTGGGACAGTTGGCTCCCGGAGGGTTCGCGGTGCAGGCGGTGTTCCACGCGTCGAATCCCGTCGTGTGGATGCTCCACACGAGTGCGCCCGTGTCCTGCCGCAGCGCCAGGATCGAGTCGACGTGGTTGTCGTTGAACTTCGGGTCGCACGACATGCCGGCCGCGGTCGGCGTCGAGCCGAGCGCCACGGCGTTCCTGACGCAGGCCATCACCGCATCGGGCAGCTTGAAGTTATTTCCGGTCGCGACGTACACGAGCTTTCGCTTGTCGTCCACGACGGGGGCGTGTCCCCACACGCCGGCGCCCGCGTAGCCCGGATCGGCCGGCAGCGTCGGGGTCTTCCACACGATCCGTCCGGTCGCGGCGTCGAGGCCGAACACCGCGCCCTTGAACGTGCAGCACGGGAAGCCGTTATCGGCCGCGAGCGACTCGTCGCCGAGGCCCGACACGCCGACGAACACGCGGCTGCCATCGGCGGACGGCACTGGCGACTGGAACACGCGGGCGCCGAACTGCGAGGGATCCTGCGCCCCCGTCGCGTCGCGGATGTCCTTCACCGTGAGCGACGTCTTCCACAACAGAGAGCCGGACTGCTTGTCGAGCGCGAGCACCCACGCGCGCGCCTCGATGCCGCCGCGATCCGTCCACGTGCCGAGAACGATGCGATCGCGCAGGACCGCCGGGCTGTTCCGGGAGACGAGCCCGCCGACGCCGACGAGATCGCCGATCTTCTGCGACCAGATCTCGCGGCCGCTCGCCGCGTCAATCTTGAAGATCTGGCCGCCGTTGTCGGGCACGTAGACCGCGCCGCCCTCGACGGTCGGCGTGGGCAGCACGCTGCCCCCGGCGTTGAAGATCCACTTCGTCGTCAGATTGGGCGCGGTCGCCGCGCTGATGGTGGTTTCCGCCGCCTGGTTCCGCGTGTTGCCCGCGTTCTGTCCCGCCACGGGCCATGTTTGTGCGCGCGCCTCGATCGGCGCGAGCAGGAGCGTAGCCAAACCAGTGGCTGTGATCAGGAGACACAAACGTCGCATGTGCATATGAGAACTGCCGTCCTTTCGCATTCAGGTTAGGCACGTCCACACATCACCGACGAGCCGACCGGAACGGAATCGCTCAGTGAGATGCCGCGGACGCGCGACGGGGAGCGATCAGCAGGAAGCGTGCCCTTCACGAAGTCACCCGATTGCAGCCCGCGTCCGCGATGCGCACGCAGGGTCGGGCAGAAACTGCATGCCGCTGATGGCTTTCGCAACTAAGCGATTTCAGCAGCGTCGCGACGAGCTGAATGCCGCGGGAGCGCGAGCGTGAATGCCGGCCGCGCTCCACGCGAGCGCGAGTGTTCGCGATTGTGCCGTGATCTTCTTACGTGGATCGCGCGGAGCTCGTGAGCACCGCCACGGTCGCGCCGAGATGCGCGTCCGGCGCATCGTGGAACGACGCGACGAGCGGATGTCTCTCGAGCACGGCCTGGACGATGCCGCGCTGCACGCCCGTGCCGCGGCCATGAATCAGACGCACGTCGCTGAGGCCGCGCTCGTGCGCCGCGGTGATGTACTCGTCTACGACGGAAGGAATGTCGCGCGGGTGGAACGGATGAAGATCGAGTTCGTGTTCGATGGGGACGCGGTGCATCGGCGGGTGGCGTCGCGGCGGCGGCTGCGCCGCGTCAGGCGCGGCTTTGCTCGTAGGCGGCGGTGACCGTGGTCGCGATGCCGCCGCGCGGCGTGAAGTCGCCGACGACGGTCATGCGCCGCGGGCCGCACGCGGCCACGAGATCGTCGAGGATCTGGTTCGTCACCGCCTCGTAAAAAATGCCCTTCTGGCGGAAGTCGAAGAGGTAGTACTTCAGCGACTTGAGCTCGATGCAGCGCGCGTCGGGCACGTAGGTGATGCGGATCTCGCCGAAGTCCGGCATGCCGGTTTTAGGGCAGACGGACGTAAACTCCGGACACCGAATCGCGATCTCGTAATCACGGCCGGGCTGCGGGTTGGGGAACGTCTCGAGCGGCGGCATCGAAAAATTGTAGCATTCACTGCGGAAAATCGCGGGTTTCCGCGCGTGTGCAATTGACACCGCAAAAAAAAGCGCGCTAGGATACCGGCTGATTTTCACGCATTTCTCCGCTGCCGCCGCCCGCGCGCGCGGCCGTCACGCGGCAGTTTTGATGAGCGCGCCCAAGCAAGGGGAATAGCCGATGGCAGAAGCCCGCAGGATGGGCAAATCCGAACTCTTCTCGCACTTCGCGGATCGGTTCGAGGTGAAGCGAACGCAGGCGCGCGAGTTCTTCGACGAACTGAACGTGCTGGCCGAGAAAGAGCTCAAGCGGTCGGGTGAGTTCGTGCTGCCGGGGATGGTGAAGCTGGTGGTTCAGAAGCGCAAGGCGCGGATGGGCCGCAACCCGGCGACCGGCGAGGCGATCAAGATCCCGGCAAAGACGGTGGTGAAGGCGCGCATTGCCAAGCAGCTGAAGGACGCCGTTCTCCCCCGCAAGTAAGCCGCTCCCGCCGCGCCCGCGCTCATCCGGGCATTCACGCTCCTCGCCGCGCTCGACGCCGGGTCTCGTTCAGGACCCGGCTTTTTCATGCCGCCTCGGACCCCCGTCCGGCGAGCGCGCGGCTGTACACCGTCGCCGGCGCCAGCCGCGCGACCTTCGCTTCGAGGCTCGTCATCGTGTCGTCGTCGAGGATGATGCGATCCCCGGCGTCGAGCACGATCTCGCAGCTGTAACGCCGCGCCCCGCGGGCGGTCTTCTGCTCGAAGTAGTGCGCGACGTACACGCGGCCGTCGACTTCGATCGTCGTCGTCTCAATCAACTTGCGAAACATCACAACCTCCAGCACTCGGGTCGCGCCGCGTACCCAGGCGCCGCACCAGCGGAGAACCCGAACGCAGACCGGACTCGAACTGCACGGAACCAGAACCCCGACCCGAACGCGCCGGGCCCGTGCACTCCTGCACCCTTCGCCGTCACCCCACCGCCACCGCCGCCGGCCGGTCTTCCGTGCGCGGGAACTCGATGGTGAACGTCGTCCCTCTCCCGACCTCACTGCTGACGGCAATCGTGCCTCCCAGCTGCTCGACGATCTTCCTGGAGATCGCCAGCCCGAGGCCGAGGCCGCGCCGCTTGGTGGTGACGAAGTCCTCGAAGATCGCGTGCAGGCGATCCGCCGGGATGCCGCAGCCGGTGTCGTAGACGCGCACCTGCACGCGCGTGCCGATCGCGTCGGTGGCGGCGACGACGAGGCCGCCCGGCGCCGTGGCCTGAATCGCGTTGAGGATCAGATTGCGGTAGACGCGCCCGAGCGCGAAGACGTCGCCTTCGATGAAGACCGGCTCCGGCGCGAGCTCCGCCTTGAGCGTGAGCCCGGCGGTCTCGGCATGCGGCGACATCGCTTCGACCGCATCGCCCACCGACTTGTTGAGATCGATGGGGAAGCGCTCGAGCGGAATCGGCCGGGCGATGTTCCGCAGATCGTCGAGCACGCGCTTGACGATGACCATCTCGCGCTCGACGGTGCGGCGGAAGGTCTCGCGGTATTCCGGATCGTCGGACATCTTCAGGATCAACTTGCAGCTGTTGCCGATGTTCTGGATCGGATGCGAGAGGTCGTGCACGAGCCCCGCGGCGATGCGGCCGAACATCGCCTGCCGCTCCTGCTTGCGGACGTTTTCCTGCAGCTCGACGAGGCGGTCGGCCATCGAGTTGAAGGCGTCGCCCAGTTCGCGGATCTCGTCCTGGCCGCTGATCGCGACGCGGGCTTCGAACCGGCCGTCGGCCAGCGATCGCGTGACGCGGGTCAGCGCGAAGATGCGCTGGATGAAGGTGCGGCCCCAGAAGTAGCCGGCGATCATCGTCACCAGCAGCGCCAGCGCGATCGCGACGAGCAGCTGGCGCTCGAGACGCCGCGTGGCCGCGAACGCTTCATCGGTCGGCTGCTCGACGACCACCGTCCAGGGCGTGTCGCTCACGGCGGCCGCGACGGCCAGAATCTCGTTGCCGCCTTCGACGTAGGTCGTCCACGCGGTTTTCTGCGCGCGGAAGTCGGCGGCGAACTGCTGTTCGGGGCTGCCCTGCCGCTGGTCGGCGACGGCAATCAGGCGCTTCTCATCGGGATTGCCGTGCGCGATCAGACGGCCGTCGCCGCTGACGATCAGTGCGTAGCCGCGCTCGCCGACGCGGATGCTGTCCACCATCCGCCACAGCTGCTCCAGCGCGATCTCGCCGACGATCCAGCCGGAGGTTTCGACGTGCCGGGTCAGCCGGATGGCGATCGTCGTCGTCGGCAGGAGGTCGTCGTCCACTTCGACGGGCGCGACGTACACCAGGCTCCCGCCGCGCGCTTCTTCGGGCAGGCGCGAGCGCGCCGTGCCCAGGCAGCTTGTCGCGACTGGACGTCCCGCGCCGTCGAACAAGGTGATGTCGCGGAACTCCGGAAAGGTGAGGACCTGATCTTTCAAGGTCCGGTCCTGCTGCCAGTGTTCGAGTGAGGTGCCTTCGATTTCGGCGCCAATCGATTGCAGCACGCGGACGTTGTTGCGCATGTACAGGCCGACTTGCTCGGCGACCTGGCCGGCAACGCGCTCGTTCCCCGCGCGCACCGACTCCTGCGTGCCCTTGCGAAGTGAATTGATGGACACGAACCCGTACACGACGAGCGGCGCGATCGCCGCCGT